>JAGRPD010000334.1 GCA_020439875.1 Verrucomicrobiales bacterium | reverse complement strand
TCGACGATGCGGGCGCGTTGGTCGAAGACTTCGCGGCTCTCGGTTTCAAACTTCGAAGTCCAGTCTTCGACCTTGAGTTCGGGGTCGAGAAACTTGTCGTTGATGCCGGGCTTGACGCTTTGATCCTGGGCGGGCGCGAGACTCAGGGCGAGCAGTGAGAGCAGGGTGAGGCGGAGTTTGGAGGCGTTCATCTCAATGGGGTGATTGGGAAAAGGATGTGGAATGGGGGTGGCGGTTGGTTTCAAACGGCTCCGAGGCGTTTGGCGCGTTCGGCGAGCCGCTTTTGCAGGTTGGCGCAGACGTTGTCGCACAGGTCGGTGATGGCGGGATCGGCGATGTAGCACATGGTGACGAGCCCCTCTTTGCGGCGGCCGACCATGCCGGCTTCAGCCAGGGACTGGACGTGGCGGGACACATTGGCCTGGGTGAGCCCGGTGGCGGTGACCAGATCGGTGATGTTTTTTTCCCCTGACTCCAGGGCGCGGAGGATGCGCAGGCGGCTGGGCTCGGACAGGACGCGGAACCAGGAGGCGATCATGGTGAGGGCCTCGTCAGTGACGGGGGAGGATTTTTTTTGGTGCGGGAAGCCATGATGGAAAAACATGCTTGCATTGGTTGCATTGGTTGCATATATACGTATAGACGCATATAGTCAACCGCGTTTTAAGTTATGAGATCCCGCCCGCACTTCAACCAGAAACTCTTCCTCAGTGGCTTTGCCGCCGTGTCGGTCCTCTCCCTGGCTGCCTGCGTGCAGGCGGGGCCGCCCGCCGGCAGGGGAATGCCTGAAGAGGCCCGTGAGCAGATCCACACGCTGTTTGACAATCACACGAAGTTCCAGCGCAAGGTGACGAAGACGGAGGACGGCTATGTGGCGGTGACGGAATCTGACGACAAGAAGCTGGTCAAGGCCCTGCAAACGCATGTGGCGCAGATGTCGAAGCGACTGGAGTCCGGCCTGATGGTGCGGCGCTGGGATCCGGCCTTTGAAGAGTATGTGAATCACTACGACGAGATGGAGCACCAGTTTGAAAAGACCGACAAAGGCGTGCGCATGACGGTGAAGGGCCGCACGGAGGAGGCGGCAAAAATCGCGCGCAACCATGCCTCGGTGATCAGTGCATTTTTGGCCCACGGCTGGGAAGAACATGACAAAACCCATGCCACAGTGGCGAAGTAAGTTTCTGCCAAACTCAACCCAACACCCCTGCATCCTATGACACTCGAAAACTCGATTCGCGCCCTCGCGGGCACCATGGTTCTGCTCAGCGTTGTCCTGACCCATTATGTGCATCCCAACTGGATGTGGCTGACGGTCTTTGTCGGCGCCAATCTTTTGCAGTCGGCCTTCACCGGCTTTTGCCCGGCGGAGACGATTTTGAGGAAGCTCGGCGTGGGCAAGGGCAAGAGCTGCTGCGGCTGATTTCACCCCCGAACCCAAGACCAAACCCGAGGCGGGACGCGGTGCGCCGCGTCCCGCTCTGGAGATTTCCTGAATGAAACGCGTGATTGGATTTCTGATTGGGATGAGCGCTCTGGCGCAGGCGGAGACGCTGACCCTGGAGCAGGCGGTGGCGGAGGCGCTGGCGGGCAGTCCGGACGGACGTGTGGCGGAGGCGAGACTGGAGGCGGCGCAGGCGGTGCTGCTGCAGGCGGAGTCGGCTTTTCAGCCGCGCCTGAGCCTGGAGAGCAGCTACCTGCGGACGAACCAGCCGGTGAGCGTGTTTGGCACGGTGCTGAACCAGCGCGCCTTTTCCCCCGCGCTGAATTTCAATGATGTGCCGGACGTGGACAATTGGAACACGCGCGGTGTGCTGTCGGTGCCGATTTATGCGGGCGGCCGAAACGTGGCCAATCGTGATGCGGCGCAGGCGGGACTGGCGGCGACGGGTCACGGCGGCGAGGCGGTGAGGCAGGCGCTGGGTTATGAGGTGGCAAAGACCTGGCTGATGGCCTGGCAGACGCGCTCGCTGAAAAAGGCGGCGGACGCGGCGGTGGTGGCTTTTGAAAAGAACCTGGATTTAGTGAAGAAGCGGCAGGATGCGGGCAGTGCCTTGAAGGCGGATCTGCTGGACATGGAGGTGCGGCTGGCGCAGGCAAAGGAGGACCGGGTGCATGTGGAAAATGCCAACGCGCTGGCGCGGCATGCTTTGAGGAACTTGTTGGGTCGCGAGCAGGGAGAGATTCAAATTTCCTCCCAGGCACCGCGGCTGGCGGTGCCCGCGGGAGATGCGGCGGCGGAGCGTCCGGAGCTGCGCGCGGCGCTGGAGAGGGAGCGGGCGGTGGAGGCGCAGATCCGCGCGGCCAAGGCGGGATGGAAACCGCAGGTGCAGGCCTTTGGCAGTGTGGAGCACAATCGCGGCGGCGTGCTGGACGGCCATGGCAGCAACTACACCGCCGGTGTGATGCTGAAGTGGAATCTCTGGGACGGCCGGCAGACGCGCGGCATGGTGGACGAGGCGGCGGCGCAATTGCGCGCGGCCCAGGAGGAGACGCGCAAGCTGCGGCTGGGCATCGATCTGGAGGTCACGCAGGCGAGACTGTCGCTGAAGGAGGCGCAGGAACGGTTGCAGGTGTCGGAGCGGGTCATCGAGCAGGCGGAGGAGAGTGTGGAGCTGACGCGGGATCGATTTGACCAGGGGCTGTCCCTTTCCACCCAACTGATCGATGCCGAGACGGCCCTCACGGCGGCGCGGGTGCGCCGCGCGCAGGCGGAGACCGACCGTCTGCTGGCCGTGGCGGCGCTGCGCAGGGCGCTGGGCCTGCAGCAGGTGGGCGAGTGAGAATCCTTTTTTGAAGACGATGAAGATGAAGAACGAAATTTGGAATGGGGATGCCTGGAAGCCGTCCCTCCTGGTGGTCGCGGCGGCTGTCACGCTGACGGGTTGCGGCAAGCATGAGCCGGAGACCCATGAGGTTTTGCCGCAAGGGCCGGCGGTGGCGGTGTCGGTGATCACGGTGGCGAAGCAGCCGCATGAAGCCACGGAGGAAATCGTCGGCACGGTGCGCTCGAAGCAGCAGGCCGTGGTGGAGGCGAAGGTGAGCGGGCGCGTGGAGCAGTCGCTGGCGGTGCCGGGTCAGACGGTGAAGGCCGGGGACCTGCTGGTGCAGCTCGATGTGCGCGAGATCGAGGCCAAGGTGGAATCCGCAAAGGCGATGCTGGAGCAGGCGGATCGCGAGCTGGCGCGCTACAGGCAATTGGTGTCGCAAAATGCGGCGACGCGCCAGGAGCTGGAGGCGAATGAGGCGCGGCAAAAGGTGGCGGCGGCCTCGGTGGCGGAGGCGGAGACGATGCTCGGTTACGCGCGGGTGACGGCACCGTTTGACGGTGTGGTGACGCGGAAGCTGGCGGAGGTGGGTGATCTGGCCATGCCCGGCAAGCCGTTGGTGGAGATCGAATCGCCAAAGGGTTTGCGGTTTGAAACGGATCTGCCGGAGGAACTGCTGGAAAAGGTGAGCCTGGGGGAAAAGATGGCGATCCGCGTGCCATCTGCCGAAGGTGAGTTGGAGGGAACGGTGAGCGAGATTGCGCCCGTGGCGGATCCGGTGAGCCGGACGTTTCGGGTGAAGCTCGACCTGCCGGCGGCGAAGGGATTGCGCACGGGCCAGTTCGGACGGGTGGCGGTGCCGGTGGCGGAATCGAAGCTGCTGGCGGTGCCGGTGAAGGCGGTGGTGAAGCGCGGGCAGTTGGAGGAGGTGTTTGTGGTGGCGGACGGGCGCGCGTGGATGCGGCTGGTGAAGACAGGCAAGGAGCTGGGAGACCGCATCGAGATCCTGTCGGGCCTGGAAGTGGGCGAGCAGGTGGTGCCTGAGGTGCCGGACCGCATGCTGGATGGACAACCGGTGGAGGTGAAGCCGTGAGCAGTGCCGACGGAAACGAACACGGGTTGGGATTGGCCGGGCGCATCGCCGGGGCCTTCATCGACTCCAAACTCACTCCGCTGATCATCGCGGCCTCCGTGCTGCTGGGGGCGGCCGCCGTGGTGCTGCTGCCGCGGGAGGAGGAGCCGCAGATCAAGGTGCCGATGATCGACGTGATGGTGTCGATGCCCGGCTCGAACGCGAAGGAGGTGGAGGAGCGCGTGACGCGGCCGATGGAGGAGCTGATGTGGGAGATCTCCGGAGTCGAGTACATCTACTCCACCTCACGCGACAGCGAGGGCCTGGTGATCGTGCGCTTCAAGGTGGGCGAGGATCCGGAGCTGAGTCTGGTGAAGCTGACGGAAAAGCTGCGCTCGAACTTTGACCGCATCCCGATGGGGGTGAGCTGGCCGCTGATCAAGCCGAAGTCCATCGACGACGTGCCGATCCTGGCGCTGACCTTTCACAGCGCGCGCTACGATCACCTGATGCTGCGCCGGGTGGCGGCCCAGGTGGAGGAGGAGGTGAAGGCGGTGCCGCTGGTGGCGGAGACGACAATCATCGGGGGATCCCGCCGCCAGGTGCGCGTGAGGCTCGATCCGGTGAAGCTGGCCGCGCGGAATCTAACACCCGCTGGATTGATCCCAATGCTGCAGCAGGGCAACCGCCAGTTTCGCGCGGGTGGTCTGACATCGGACAATGAAGAGATCTTGATTGAGACCGGCGCCTTTTTGAAAACGGCGGAGGACGTGGGTGATGTGGTCGTCGGCGTGTTCGGCGGACGCCCGGTGTACCTGCGCGAGGTGGCGGAGGTCGTCGATGAGGGCGAGGAACCGGGGCAGTATGTGTTTTTTGGACAGGGAGCGGCGGGAGGCGCCGGTGGTGAAGAGCCGGCCGTGACTTTGAGCATCGCCAAACGTCCGGGGGCGAATGCGATCACCGTCGCGGAGAACGTACTGAAGAAACTCGACACCCTTCAGGGCACGATCATTCCCAGCGATCTCACCGTGAGCATCACACGGCATTACGGCGAGACGGCTGCGGAGAAATCCAACGAGCTGCTGCTGCACATGGGCATCGCCGTGGTGAGCGTGGCGATCTTGATTTGGCTGTCGCTGGGTTGGCGGGAGTCGGGCATCGTGGGGGTGGCCATTCCGGCCACGCTGGCGCTGACCTTGTTGGTCTTTTATCTCTACGGCTTCACGTTGAACCGCATCACGCTGTTCGCGCTCATCTTCTCCATCGG
>JAGRPD010000694.1 GCA_020439875.1 Verrucomicrobiales bacterium | reverse complement strand
CGAAGTTGAGTGCGCCTGGGAGCTGACGAGCCAGGTTTTGACCCACGCGGTCACGCGGCGATCCCAATCCTCGTCCCACTCATCGTCCCGATTCTCCCGGGATTGATTGGGGATGATGATTGGGACGAGGATTGTTGAGGGGGTGGCCGAAAGTAGCTTCGAGTGGCAAACCGGTGCCACCATTAGGCTTCTAACTTCTCGGTCATGGCTTCCCATTGGCTGGTGAGTTTTTCGATCTGGGTCTCGAGGTCGGTGAGTTCCTTTTGCAGGGCGATGGAGACTTCGGTGTTGGCGTAGGTGGCGGGGTCTTGGAGCTGGGATTCGATCTCGGTTTTGCGGGCGTCGCATTGTTCGAGGTCGGCTTCGAGCTGGGCGATCTGCTCTTCCAACTGGCGAGGCTACTTTCGCAGAACGGCATGCGAGCCGGGTTCACGAGCGCTTAGAGGGTCTTCGCGTGCCATTCATCGACTTGCAACACCGGCGGAAGGGCAGCCGATCACGCCGACAGTCCCGAGGACTTGGAGCATCGCCGTCCGTTTCTTGGCGGGACGGAAGAAGGGTGAGCAGCGGTTCGCGAACCACGATTCACCCGCCTTTTCACGCCGGTGCCCGTTGGCTGAAGGTCCATCTTGCGCCGCTTCGGGTGCCCCTTGGGAGACTGGTAAGTCGTTGAGATTGAAATGTGAAAGCATCCAATGGCTGTGTGATGCCTGGCATATGTTTTCGAAGGGTGCAGGACAGAAAAGCAGGAGTAGCCGTGGAAGCGGCTGGCGCCAACACTGTCAATTTCTCGCACCCTGACCCCGTTTCCCGAGATTGACAACAATTTGGTGGAGAACGCGATCCGCCCAACTGCGGTGGGCAAGAAGAACTGGCTGTTTATCGGCGACGCACATGCCGGAGCGCGCAGCGCCATCATCTTCACCGTGATCGAAGCCTGCCGCAGCCGCGGCATCGACCCATTCGAGTATCTGCGCGACGTGTTCACCCGCATGCCCTCAATGGCCGCGAAGGACTACCCGACACTCGTGCCAGAAGCCTGGCAAAAAGCGCGACGCTCAACCGCACCTGCGCCGCGGAAGCACCCTTCGGTGATCCTGGAGGCCGAACTGGCTGCGTAGCCCTGTCAAGCTGCGCCACCACGGCGCCTCGGATGACGCTTACCGAGAACTTGCGGTCATAGGACAAGTTGCTCAAACTCCCCTTAAATTTCAACTCTCTGTCAACTTTTCCTCAACCAGAGAGACACGGAGAGTGAAATCCCCTCCAAGCCCACTGACACCCACCAGTCATTCAACCTGTTTCTCCTCTGAATCGATCACTACAATCCCAAAGGATTTGATACCGAAACACGGAAAAAGTTCCGATCTTTGCCGGAATAGCCAGAAATTCGATGAAAATGTTCTTTTGACGTTCCACTAATACTAAACAAAGTTCTCCAATTATCTAGATCGTTACTTTCCATTAGGTCATATACAACACCACTCTCCCCAATGAATCTAATTATAACATCGTTTCCAATCTTTTTAAAATCCGTTACCACCAAATTGCCACTTGGAATAAATCTATAATGCAAGACATACGGCCCTGATGTTGACGCGGCAAAACCTGACACACTCACGAAAAAGGAACCCACGCCGACTTTCGATGAAATACGAAAATTCCAACTAGTTCGATCATCATTGTCATCGTTTGAATCCAACGTGTTTCCTAGATCATCGGAAATAACGCCGACTGTATCAATTCCACTCTCAGTCCAAACTACCAGGGTGCCCGCCTCTGTCGTATCAATTCGAAAGTAATCCACATCGGAGGAACTAAGCTCACCCAATACCTTGCCCGCGTTACCCGCTGCAACAGTCGCAGACGACGGACTATTCCCATGGTCGTCACCCCCGTCAAACACGTATCCAGAATCCCCGACACTAAACCCACTTGAGCCTCCCGCATTGTTTGCTCGAATGAAATACCAATAAGTCGATCCTATCACACCGGAGGTGTCAACAAAACGGTTTCCTGAAACTGAGCCAATCTCAGTCAGACCAACGTCACTGTTAGTTACACCTCGAAAAACCGAATAACTTGTCGCGCCCATCACTGAATCCCAATCGATCACGACTTCACTAGAAGAGGTACCATCGCTTGCGTTCACACCAGACGGAGGATTGAGAACGATAGCTCGAAAACCTGTGTCTGACGCACTTGCGATGCTGGTTAAATCGTGAAAATGAGAAAAGACGTAATACCGATACAAAGTGCCTTCGACTGCAGTCGTGTCATCCCATGACGAACTGGCTGTTCGCGCAATCCTATCTGCGAAGAACTGTGGATTTTCGATAATCGCATTGCCCTCATGACGATAAACACTGTATTCCGTCGCTCCAAGCACGGAACTCCACGATATTGTTATGCCATTGAACGAGTTGCCATCACTCGCTGACATCGAAGCGGGTGATTCTGGCATCACCCCTCCAATGACAATTTGATCACTGTAATCAAACACTGCTCCATTATTCGCCAACCAAATTGCAACTTTTGCACCATAGTTCCCTATCGTAATCCCGGAGGGGACGAGAATTGTTTCGATGCCATCGTTGGGAGTGGATGAAACAACAGTCATCCACTGATCCCCGTCAAAGATACTGATACTGATTGAACTAAGCGAGGGTACATTTGATGAAGTCCAGATAAGGGTGAAGGGGCTTCCAGGATAAACCGATTCATTTAAACTAGGGGAAGTGATTTCCAATGATTGAGGACCAGACGCAGTCGTAAAATGCCAAACATCACCAGTTTGCCATGTCACCGAGTCGTTCGAAGTGTCTACTCTCCAATAATAAGTGGTTCCGTATTGCAAGGTATCGCCCAAGCCCAGGCTCTGAGGGCTGCTTGACATTGCAGCTTGCCACGAATTCGAGGCAGATGCGGGAGGAAAAACTCCCGTTGTATTCATCATCACACTAAATCGCGTCGCATTCCCACCACTCTCCCAGGAAAGTGGAAGATCATTGATCCCCCAGCCTATTGCCCCGTTGACAGGCGTCGGATTGATTGCCTTGGATGGTGCGGGAGGTAGGCCCTCCCCGTAAATTGTGAAAACAAACGGATCCTCATCCGGGTCGTTACTGCGGATGGTGATCTGGGCGCTCCTCGTGCCAACGGCAGAGGGATCAAACGATATCCAATAATCCCCTGTAGTGCCCGCATCCAGAGAAGGTGGACCGGATTCGACAACGACCGCAAACTCTGTTGGGTTGCTACTGGTCATGGAACTGATTATCAGTGGAGCGTTTCCATGATTATAAACCTGAAAATTGTCACTAAATGTTCCCGCAGTATAATCCCGGCCAGGCGTTGTAAAAGATCCGCCGTTCGGAATGTCATTAAGGTATCGTACTCCGATATCGGGAGATGGAGCAGCAGTCACCGTAAGCGTCTGCGATCCAGACTTGTAGAGTACCGTGTTGTTGTCCTCGTTGCTCTCGCTCACTTGATTCGCCGCGTCGATGATCCAGCCCACGTAGTAGGTTCCAGCCGCCAGGCTTGATGGCACTGTCGCATTTATCAGATCGGCGTTTGCCCACAAAACGGCGTCGATTGAGGACATCGACACTGTTCCAAGTAGTGTGTCGGAACTCGATATGGTGGTGTTGGTGGAAAGATATACCTTCACCGCGAAGCTCCCGCTAGCCGCCGTACCTCCGTTTCGGACGTCGCTCTGCACCGTCAACGTCCCGCCAGCCTGCACACTAGTCGCACTTATCGACTGATAGCTCTCCCCGTCGTCATACAGATCCACGGTTTGCACGGCTGCGCCACTCTGGGTGACAGTGAAACTCGCCACGTTGGAGCCGTTCAGGTAGAAATAGATGTATCCCGTCCGGCTGCTTGTCGAGGTGTTCGCCACAACACTGTAGCTGAAGGTCTGATTGCCCGTCTGCGACGAGGACTCACTGCTGGTCAGCCAGCTCGAGCTTGACGACCATGTCCATGTTGAGTTCGAGTTCACCGTGAAGCTGCTGCTTCCTCCGCTGGAGATGAGGCTGTTCGAAGACGACGAAAGGCTCAGCGTCGGCGATGCACCGCTCTGGGTGACAGTGAAACTCGCCACGTTGGAGCCGTTGAGGTAGAAATAGATGTATCCCGTCCGGCTGCTTGTCGAGGAGTTCGCCGCCACGTTGTAGGTGAAGGTCTGGTCGTTCGACTGAGGAGAGGACTCGCTGCTCGTCAGCCAGCTCGTGCTCGAACTCCACGTCCACGTCCCGGTCGAGTTCACCGTGAAGCTGGAGCTTACCGAACTAGGCCCCCAACTGCTGGATGACGACGACAGGCTCAGCGTCGGTGAGGTCGTACTTGATGTCGTGAAAGCTTGGCGAGCGGAGTAATTTGAGCGTTGTCCAGTCACTGTGTTGTAGGCATACACACAATAATAGTAGGTGGTATTGGGTTGCGGTGCTTCGCTCACCGAAAGCTGTGTCCCAGAGCTGCTATGATAGAGCGTGCCAGCTTGAGACGCATCCCAGATAAAACTACTTCCGCTACCCCACGAATTGTCTACCTGTATAACGTGGTTTACCACAATATTCCCGCTAGCAAAGCGGTTTGTAGTAAATCCATTCTCTGACGTGTAGGTCGAGAAATCCTTCGATATTTGCAATCGATAGACTGTGTTCGCAGGATCTCCAGACGTGTATCCCCAGTCAACAGCCACGTCCTGATAACCATTACCCGTGTCATCAGCAATATCGGGAAATGGATTGAAGATGTTGGGAGGTGTGACCGCAGAAGCAGCCGCTGGAATAATCTTATATCCAGAACTTGCAGCGTTCTGCGTTATCCACCATTGTCTTGTTGATACCTGAGAATATGGATCTATTATGTAGTCTGGCGTATTATTGTAATATCCCGTATTATACGCCTCCGCATCACTCGGATACACATAGTGCGCGTACGGATATCCAGCACCCTTATTGACTTGGAAATGCAAATGATAACTCGATCCGCTTCCTGACATTCCAACATCTGCAATATGTTGACCCGCTGATACAGACTCACCCAATGCAACACTGATAGTGCTTTTATTTAAGTGTGCATAAATGGCTGTAATCCCATTGCCATGGTCTATTACCACTGAGTTTCCGAAGCCTCTACCGTTCCAAGAATCACCAAAATTGGGAAATCCGTCACGAATATGAATGACCGTTCCTGAAGCAGCCGAGACAACACCCGTTCCTAGAGGGCAATAGAAATCAGTTCCTCCATGCGAACCGGCGCTATCCCAAGAATATGAACCTCCATTATTATTTTGGGTATTCTGGCTTCCTGAGATGCCATTCCATGTTAACCATCCTGCTTGGTTTTGATATTGATCAACATATGTTAAATATCTAGAAGATTGAGTATTTGGGTCGACATCAATGGGCAAACTAAACATTTTAGTGGAAGTCCCGGTATAAATAGGAAAATCTGCGCGAGCGAAGCATGTGCTTAGTATCGCTAAAACCATTATGAATAAATTTTGTTTCATGGAATTCACGGTTGAGATTGGTTAATTGGAAGTTGTTTTTGGACCTCGTATTTGCCCAACGCTTCGGATCAGGCGACGGCGAGCGCAAGAGGTTGCTGACACGACAGATAGACTTCGAGCCGTTGCCTGCATCCGTT
>JAGRPD010000333.1:3239-8319 GCA_020439875.1 Verrucomicrobiales bacterium | reverse complement strand
ACTGGCGTGGATCGGGTGGCGACGCGGAGCTGGGCGGCGGGGAGTGGGGTGGCTGGAGATGCTGAGGGTGGTGATTGCGGCTGCCCTGGCGGTGACGTTGAATCAGCCCGAGTGGCGCGAGATTTTCGAGCCGGATCAGCGACCGGTTCTGGCCGTGCTGCACGATGTCTCAGGCAGCATGGAGACGGAGGATGTGCCGGTGGAAAAGACGGCCAAGGCCTCGCATCAAGCCTCGCCGCCGACGACCACCGGAGCGGGGCGGGCGCAGTCTCGGGCCGCAGCTGCCGCCCCTTTGGTGAAGCCCGAGTTTTGGGCGAGCTTGGCGCAGCGGATGGACGTGATGGTGGAGCCCTTTTCCAGTGCGGAGACTCCTCCGGAGGAGGCGACCGATTTGAGCCTGCCTCTGCGCTGGGCGCGGGAAAAACATCCGACCCTGGCGGCGGTGGTGTTGATCAGTGATGGCGACCGCAACAGTGGCGAGCCGCCTGCTGCGGAGGCGATCCGGCTACGGCTGGCGAAGGTGCCGGTGATCGCGGTGGCGGTGGGGTCCGAGACCTGGCTGCCTGATGTGGAGTTGAGCCGGTTTGAAGTGCCCGCTTTCGCCGTGGCGGGCAAACCCTTGCGAGTGCCATTTGCCATCGAGAGTTCGCTGCCTCGTGACGAGACCGTGACAGCGGAGATGGAAGTGGTGGAGACGGGAGAAATCCTCCCTGTCACCGTCACCGTGCCCGCGATGGGACGGGCGGAAAGTTCGATCCTCTGGCATCCGGAGGCTGCCGGGGAGGTGACGCTGAAACTGCGGGTGCCGGCGGTGGAGGGAGAGATCAATACGGCCAACAACCAGTTGGAAGCTCCCCTGGACGTGCGCAAGGAGCAGCTGCGCGTGCTGGTGGTGGAGAGTTTTCCTCGCTGGGAGTATCGGTACCTGCGCAACGCCCTGGAGCGAGATCCAGGCGTGGAGGTCAATACCCTGCTGTTTCATCCCGGTGTGGAGGGTCTGGGAGAGGGGCGCGGTTACCTGAAGGCCCTGCCAGATGAGGCGGAGCTGACGAAGTATGACGTGGTGTTTCTCGGCGACGTCGGCGTGGCTGCTGATCAGCTCACCGCCGCTCAGGCAGAGACCTTGTTCAAGCTGGTGCGGGATCAGGCCACTGGGCTGGTTTTTCTACCGGGTCTGCGCGGCCATGAAGCCACCCTGTGGGAGACGCCCCTGGCGGAGCTGCTGCCGGTGGTCTGGGATGCTGCCCAGCCGCGCGGTTACGGCAGTTTGACTCAGGGAAAAGCCGTTCTTACCGAGGCTGGACGCGCCAGTCTGCTGACGAAGCTGGACGACGACGAGGAGGAAAGCGCACGGATCTGGGCCAACCTACCCGGCTTCCAATGGTATGCGCCCGCCCTGCGTGCCAAGGCGGGCAGCGAGGTGCTGGCCATGCACGGCACCGTGAGCAACGGGTTTGGCCGGGTGCCGCTCATCGTGACGAAGACGTTTGGGGCCGGAAAAATTTTGTTCATGGGCATGGATGGTGCCTGGCGCTGGCGGCGCGGTGTGGAGGATCGCTATCACTACCGTTTCTGGGGCCAAGTGGTGCGCTGGATGGCGTATCAGCGGAACATGGCGCGGGGCGAAAAACTGCGCCTGTTTTACGCGCCAGATCGGCCTCGATCAGGCGCGGCGGTGACCCTGCAAGCCAACGTCATGAGCCTCTCGGGAGAGCCTTTGGTGGATGGCGTGGTGGTCGCTCAAATCACGGCTCCCACTGGCAAAATCACCAGCCTGCGGCTCGCTCCCGCCGGGGAAGAAGCCTGGGGACTGTTCACGGCGGCGTTTACCCCCGAACTGCCCGGCTCCTATGAGGTGCGACTGAGCAGCGCCGATGCCGGCGAGGAACTCGTCACTACGCTGACGGTGCAGGGCGTGGGCAAAGAGCGCCGCGGCCAGCCCGCGCGCCCCGAGGTGCTGGCAGAGATTGCCCAGCTCACGCGGGGCTCGCTGCTGCGGGGCGTTCAGCCTTCCGCCATTCTCCAGGCCGCGCGCCAGCTGCCGGAGCCCGAGCCCATCGAGCGCCGCTTGCTGCTTTGGTGCCATCCGCTCTGGGTCGGCCTACTGATTGTCTTGCTCGCCGTCTTTTGGATTGGCCGCAAGGCGGTGGGCGCATTTTAAGCGGCGGCTTCCTCTGCGTCGGGAGCGGTGGTCGGCTCGAGTTCGCCTTCCACGCGGAGGTTTTCCACGATGTAGGACTGCCGATCCGGTGTGTTTTTGCCCATGTAAAACGTGAGCAGCTCCTTCACACTTTGCTGCTCGGGCATCATCACGGGCTCCAGTCGCATGTCATCGCCGATGAAGTGTTTGAACTCATCTGGGCTGATTTCACCGAGGCCTTTGAATCGCGTGATCTCAGCCGTCTTGCCCAGCCGCTGGAGGGCCAGCTGCTTCTCCTCCTCGTTGTAGCAATACAGCGTCTCCTTTTTGTTGCGAACCCGGAACAGCGGCGTTTGCAGGATGTGGACGTGACCGTGGCGGATCAGGTCGGGGAAGAACTGGAGGAAAAACGTGATCATCAGCAGGCGGATGTGCATGCCATCCACGTCGGCATCGGTGGCGAGGACGATGCGCTGGTAGCGCAGGTCTTCCAGGTTGTCCTCGATCTGGAGAGCGTTGGCCAGCAGGTAGAATTCCTCATTTTCATAGACCACTTTGCGGCTCAGGCCGAAGCAGTTGAGAGGTTTCCCCCGCAGGCTGAAGACCGCCTGAGTCTCCACATCGCGACTTTTGGTGATGGAGCCACTGGCGCTGTCTCCCTCGGTGATGAAGATGGTGCTCTCCTCCTTTCGTTTGTCCTTGGTGTCGAGGTGGATGCGGCAGTCGCGGAGTTTCTTGTTGTGGACGCGGGCTTTTTTGGCGCGTTCGCGCGCTGCTTTTTGGATGCCGCTGATCTCCTTGCGCTCCTTTTCGTTGGCCAGGATCTTTTCTTGCAGCGCCTTGGCCACCGGGGCGTGTTTGTGCAAAAAATTGTCCAACTGCTGCGTCACCACGGAGGTGACGTGGCCCCGCAGGGTGCGGCCATTGGGCTCCATGTGGGTGGAGCCCAGCTTGGTCTTGGTCTGACTCTCAAACACCGGCTCCTGCACCTTCACACTGACGGCGGCGATGATGGAGCCGCGCACGTCGTTGGGCTCGAACTGCTTGTTGAAGAAGGTCCGGCACTCCGCCACGATGGCCTCCCGAAAGGCCGCCAAATGCGTGCCTCCCTGGGTCGTGTACTGGCCGTTCACGAAGGTGTAATAATCCTCGCCATAGCCCGTGCAGTGCGTGAAGGCCACTTCCACGTCCTCGCCCACCAGATGAATGATCGGGTAAAGCGGAGTCTCACTCAGTTTCGCCTCCACCAGATCCACCAGACCATTTTTGGAACGAAACGTCTCGCCATTGAGCTTCAAGGTCAGTCCGGGATTGAGCCAGGCGTAGAAGCGCAGCATTTCCCGAATGTAATCCAGCTTGTAGTGCACCTTGGGCGTGAAGCTTTGGGGATCAGGTCGAAACGAAATGAGCGTGCCGTCCGGTTCGTCGGCGGGTCCCGGCTTCTTCATCTCATACTTCACCAGCCCGCGCTCAAACTCGATGGAGCGTGTCTTGCCTTCACGAAAGGCCTGGATTTCGAAGAACTCGGACAAGGCATTCACCGCCTTGATGCCGACGCCATTGAGGCCGACGGAGCGTTTGAAAACCTCGCTGTCATACTTGGCTCCCGTATTGATCTGCGCGGCGCATTCCATCAGTTTTCCCAGTGGAATGCCGCGGCCAAAGTCCCGGACCGAGACCTGCTGCTGGTCATCGATCTGAATCTCTACCACCTTGCCGTAGCCCATCACATGCTCGTCGATGGCGTTGTCCACCACCTCTTTGAGCAGGACGTAGATGCCGTCCTCTGGCTGGGAACCGTCTCCCAATTTGCCAATGTACATCCCGGGCCGCAGGCGGATGTGCTCCCGCCAGTCCAGGGATTTGATGGAGTCTTCGGTGTAGCCGTGATCAGGTTGAGCCATGATTGATTAGGATGTCTTAACTTTTGCTGGCCCACTCATACGAACAGGGAGGCCCAGGGTCAATGCCGGACTTCAGCCCACCCTGATTTCTCAAAGGAATGGTCCCAATGCCGGATCCTCGGCATCACCGACTGAAAAGGAGCCTGATCTTGCCCTCAAACGCGGCGGGCGCGAGGCTCACCCTGAATGGTGTCGCCAGCTCCAGCACTGGTGACAAAGGGGCCACCCTCCAAGGGAGCCACCTCGGCAAAGGCCACATCGGGCATGTCGGTGGGGCGGCCCTGGAGCGGGAAGTCTTTGCGCAGCGGGAAGAAAGGATATCCCTCCCACATCAGGATCCGACGCAGATCGGGATGCCCGGAGAAGGAGATGCCCATCATGTCGTAAACCTCGCGCTCGTGCCAATCGGCCGTGGGCCACAGATCGGTGGCGCTGGGAGCTTCTTCATCCTCGGACACAGGCGCTTTGATGCGCAGATGCTCTTGGTCCGCCAGGCGGCAGAGTTCATACACCATCTCAAAGCGAGGGCTCGCGTTTTGATGATCTACGCTGGACACATCCACCAGATAGTCGAATCCCGCATCTTTGCAGGCCGTCAGGATCGCGTGGAGTGCCTCCAGCTTGACGGTCAGAGCGTGCTCGCCGCGAAATTCGCTTTCGGCGGTGATGGCAGCTCCAAATTTGGCTTTGAGAGCGGAAAGGGTGTCGGTAGCCATGGTGCTTGGGGAGGGGCGAGAAATCAGAGTGGAAAGATCGCTTCGCCTCAGGCCAGCGACTCCAGCAGTTGCTGTTTTTGCTCCATGAGAGAGGACTCCGTTTCGATCTTGCGTTGCAGCCGCATGAGGCCTTCCAGCAGCGCCTCAGGGCGGGGTGGGCAGCCGGAAATGTAAACGTCCACGGGCAGCAGTTGGTCGATGCCTTGCAGCACGGCGTAGCTGCGATACATGCCGCCGCTGGAGGCGCAGGCACCCATGGCGATGCACCACTTGGGTTCGGGCATTTGATCCCAGATGCGTTTCACCGCCAGCGCCATTTT
>JAGRPD010000333.1:0-3112 GCA_020439875.1 Verrucomicrobiales bacterium | reverse complement strand
CCCATGGGCATGGGCCAGAGGGAGTTTTTGCGCATCCAGTTGATGGCGGAGTCCAGCTTGGTAAAGATCACATTTCCCTCCACCTTCGAGTCGTAGGCGGCGTGGGTGGCATCGTCAGCGGTAACCATGGCAATAAGGGCAAAAGCTTCACAGGATTAAGCGCCGACGAAAGCCCGGGCAACCGGATTGTGAATTTTTTCACAAGCGCAGTGCCAGCTGTCGGCGAAGCAAAAAAAAACGGGTCGCTCAACATTGAGCGACCCGTGAAAGAGGCAGGAGAGGGGAGAAACGCCGTGCGATCAGGCGCTGGCGGCATCGACGTTGATGCGACGGCCATCGCGATCAAAGCGCACTTTGCCGTTCGTCAAAGCGAAGAGAGTGTGATCGCGTCCCATACCGACGTTGGCTCCGGCCACCCAACGGGTGCCGCGCTGACGGATGAGGATGTTGCCGGCGATGACGGCTTGGCCGCCGTATTTTTTCACGCCCAGGCGCTTGCTGTTGCTATCGCGTCCGTTCTTGACGCTACCTTGTCCTTTTTTATGAGCCATGAGTCAGTCTCCTTGGGTGGGGTTCAGTTGGGGCGATTCGATTTAGCCATTGATCGAGACCACTTCCACTTGGGTCTTCGGCTGGCGATGGCCACGGGTTTTGTGGTAGCCCTTGCGGCGGCGGAATTTGAAGGACGTCACCTTGGGAGCCTTCTCTTGGCCCAGCACTTTGGCGACGACGGTGGCACCGGAGACCACGGGGCTGCCGAGCACCACGTCGGATCCCTCACCATGAGCCAGCACCTGATCAAAGGTGGCCCATTCACCCGTCGCCACGTCCAGCTTGTCCACGGACAGCTTGTCTCCCACGGAAACACGATACTGTTTGCCGCCGGTTCTGAAGATTGCGTATGCCATAGGGATGAGGGAGGTGAAAAATTGATGCGCCTCTCTGGAAGAGGGAAAGAGGGCGGAGATACTTCCATACCGATTTCAGGCCAGCAAGCGGTTTTTTTCTGGAATTGTTTCGCGTTTTCTCCAGGCAGCGTCAGGTCGCAGTTTTCCCGGTTCGCGGTGAACCTACGATGGCTCGAATCCCAGGCAAAATCACCGCAGCGGAAGGATTGCTCTGCACCCTGCGTTCACCCAGGATGCAGATCCGCGCTTTTCTTTTTTTGGCTATTTGTCTCCACGCCACGCTGAACCTGCGAGCGGAGGAAAAGACGCTGCGGGTTCTCTTCATCGGCAACAGCTTCACGGCACGTCACAACCTGTCACAGGTGGTGAAGGAGATGGCCGAGGCGGGTCAGCCAGGGCTCAAGTTTGAGACCACCGACGTCATTTACGGAGGTCGCACCCTCGCAGATCACTGGAGGCTGGGCACCCAGCTCATCGTTGATGAAAAGAAGGTGACGCGAGAGGCCATTCAGGCGCAGCTTGATCAGCTGGAGCAAACTTTGACCGAAAAGCCCAATGATCGCTACGCCGCCAGCGCTCGCAATCGACTGAAGCCTTTCATGCTGCACCTGGAAGAGAATCGAGCCCCGTGGGACATCGTGGTACTGCAATCGTATCGGGATGATGGGGGTGAGTCGCCGACGCGCTACGCGCAGTTCGCTCCGCGATTTGCCGAAATCGCACAGGCTCAGGGAGCGCGGGTCATTCTCTATGAAACCACGCCGATGACGCAAAACGCCGAGGCTCTCACGACCCCTCCCGATCGAGCGCCGGTGATGGAGAAGGAGCGCGCCATCGCCGCGCTGGCCAACCAGATCGATGCAGGCGTGGTGCCGATGTCGCTGGTGGCATCGATCTGTCAAACGGAGCGGCCCGATCTGACGCTGCGGTTTGTCAATGACGCGCACCTGAACCAAACGATGGCCTACCTGACTGCCTGCACTTTTTACGCGGCCCTGTTCGAACGCAGCCCCGAGGGTTTGGCGTTGGATGCCGTCACCGACATTCGATATGTGGAAGATGGATCGGGCGACAAGACCAAAGACCGCGACGGCGGACCGTTGAAGCGGGTTTTTTCGGAAAAAGATCGCGCCGATCTGCAGCGCATCGCCTGGAGTGGCTGGCAGGAGTTTCAGCGCCTGAGGGCAGGACTGAAGCACCCTTGACGGCCTGCGGGGCAGGGTGGGACGGGTGTCGGTGAACGTGGCGGCGATGCTGAATTTTCGCCCGAGGACAAAAAAAGATTCCACTTCGTTTAAAAAACTGCTTGCAGCCTCAGCGTGCAGGGGCATTATCCCCGCCCCCCGAACTTGGTTACACACCTTTGTAATCGGGCAAATAACCCTGAGAAATCAGGTTTTTGCTATCGGCGCAGTACCGGAAAAGACTGTGGCATCCCACTTCAACAGTGGGACCTCATTTTTTCTCTACTGGGCTGAAGGTTCGAACAGGAACGCCTTTCATCATCATGCCCACCATCAACCAACTCGTCCGGCACGGCCGCAAAGACAAAGCGGTCAAGTCCAAGTCGCCTGCGCTGAGCAAGTGCCCGCAGCGGCGCGGTGTCTGCCTCCAGGTCATGACGCGTACGCCGAAGAAGCCCAACTCCGCGCTCCGAAAAGTCGCGAAAGTCAGGCTCACCAACGGATACGAAGTGATCGCCTACATCGGCGGTGAAGGACACAATCTGCAAGAGCACAGCATCGTGCTAGTGCGCGGTGGCCGGGTGAAAGACCTTCCGGGCGTGCGCTACCACATCGTGCGTGGAACGCTGGACTGCTTGGGCGTCGATAAGCGTCGCCGTGGTCGCTCGAAGTATGGAGCCAAGCGTCCCAAGAAGACTGACGGCAAGTAATCCCTTTTTATCTCTCTTTAGCCTCTCACCTGTTTCTCGCCATGGCTCGCAGAAAACGCGTCTATACCAAGCCGGTCATCAAAGATGCCAAGTACGACAGCGAACTCGTCGCTCACCTGATCAATCGGGTAATGATCGGCGGCAAAAAATCGCTGGCCGAACGCATCGTTTACACCGCCATCGATATTCTCAACGAGAAGTCCGAGGCCGTGGATCCGCTGGAACTCTTCAATCGCGCGATTGAAAACGCCAAGCCCAAGGTCGAGACCAAAGCTCGTCGCGTCGGTGGTGCCACCTACCAGGTGCCGCT
>JAGRPD010000332.1 GCA_020439875.1 Verrucomicrobiales bacterium | reverse complement strand
GATACACCGGGACAGCGCGGGAAAGAGTGTCGGAATCAGGGCGGTGGCCGCCGTGCAGGCAGAGAGTTTCGAGTTTCATGGAACGAACACAGATTGGGTTTGAGGGTTGCGAGTTGGGAGTGGCGAGCATAAAAGCGGTGCAACTCAGCGTCAAACCCAATGCCGGATTCCCCCGCCCCCGCTCCGCCCTCGACGGCTCCTGAATCTCCCGCCACGCCTCCCGCGCCGCGTTCGAGTCGCTTTGGCCGCTCCGGATGGCTGCTGCTGGTGCTGCTTTTTCTCATCGCCGCCATCTGCCTGCGCTACGCCCTCGATGGCCCCCGGCCATGGGGCACGGAGGTGACGCGCCGCATCGAGGCCGGCCAGGAGCTGCGGGTGAAGGAGTGGGCCATCATCGGCCTCTGGTGGGGCTGCGCCGTCTCGGCGGGCATCGGTGCGCTGCTCCTGCTCACAGCGCGGCTTTGGATGCCGGGCGGGTCGAACGCACCGCGCCGCCCTGCACCGCCCCCTGCAGCGGTAAAAGCGGTTTTTTACCCCGTGATGGGACTGCTGATCCTGATGGCGGCGGTGGAGCGGGTGCCTCGGCTGCGGCAGAGTCTCTGGAACGATGAAGAGTACTCCATGCGACGCTACGCCCATGGCTCGTGGGAGGAGGTCAAACCCGAGCGTTGGGAGTTTGAACCGGTCTCCTGGCAGGACACGCTCTTTAAAAATGCGAACGGCAACAACCATCTGCTGCACAGCGCGCTGTCTCGGCTGAGCCTGGAGGGGTGGCGTTTTTTCACCGGTGCCGAGCGCTCCGAATTCAAGGAGTCCGCACTGCGGATGCCGTCTTTTATCGCGGGGCTGTTCACGCTGCTGGCGGTGGCGCTCATCGGGGTGGAGCTGGGAGGCACCTGGGTGGGGCTGGGTGCGGCGGCCCTGCTGGCGCTGCATCCCTGGCACCTGCGCTACGCGGTGGAGGCACGCGGTTACTCGCTGATGCTGCTGGGCATCTGCGTGGCGGTGATGGCTTTGATGCATGCCATCCGGCGGGATAAGGTCCTGTCCTGGTCGATCTTTGCCCTGGCGCAGGCCGCCTTCTTGCTCAGCTTTGCAGGGTCTCTGCATGTGGCGGTGCTGCTCAATGCGGCGGCGGCCTGGGAGCTGCTGCGGCGGCGTGAGGCGCGGCGGCTGCGCACGCTGATCGGCTTCAACCTGCTCTCCGCCATCCCGCTGCTGGTCTGGATGCTGGCCTCGGTGCCGCAGATCCTGGAGTTTCTGAAGCGGGAAGAAATCCTCGCCACGCCCATCGGCGTTCAATGGATGATCGATGTGGGCTGCCACCTCGCTGCGGGCGTCCTGCCCAGCAACCCCGATGCGGCCCGACACGTCGGCACCAGTTGGGTGGATCAGGCGGTCGGCATGCCCGGCTGGGAGATCCTCTTGAAGTACCTCCTCCCCTCCCTGGCTCTGACCGGGCTCTTTCTCTCCCTGCGCCGCCCGCTCGCAGGGCGGCTCGGCATCCTCGCTATCACCCTGGCTGCGGCCACTGCCATCACGCAAAACTACGCCAACGGCGAGTCGATGCTGTCCTGGTACCTGCTCTATCTGCTCATCCCCCTCGCCCTCGCCGTGCCGCTCGCGCTGGCCACGCTGGCTCCAGGAGGTGCCCGCACGGCGGGTGCCCTCATCGTGCTGATGGTGGCCAGTTACGCCATCGTCACCCGACCGGTTCGGAAAATCTACATCACTCACGATCGGCAGCCCATCCGCCAGGCGGTGGCCAGCTATCGCGACCCGCATCCCGAGGCGATTTCCGCCTCGCTCGGCGTATCGGATCGGCAGATCCTCAGCTACGACCCGCGCGCCCAGATCCTCCAGCAGCCCTCCGATTTGCCGCCCCTCATCCAGCAGGCGCGCCAGCAGCGGCGGCCCCTTTTCATCGCCCTCTGCGGCCATGAAACCACGCGCCAGCGCGATCCCGAGCTTTTCACCGCCGTCACCGAGTCGGGAAATTTTGAGCTGAAAAAGACGCTGCCCGGGCTGGAAGCCATGTTCAGCTACGAAATCTGGCAGCTCAAACCCCTCCCCGTCAGTCCCCCCTGAATCCACGCAGCGGGCACTCGACGGCAGGATGCTGTGAAATCCCGTTTGACCCCCCGCCTGGGGTGCGGCATGGTCGCGACCCTCTAAACCTCAGCCTATCATTCATTCATGGCCGCCAAAGTGATCACCGACAACGAAGCCAGCATCGCCCCGCTGGAAGGAAAAATCTGCGCCGTCATCGGCTTTGGCTCCCAAGGCCATGCCCACGCCCTCAACCTCCGGGAGAGCGGCGTTCAGGTCGTCATCGGTCTTTACCCCGATTCCAAAAGCCGCGCCGTCGCCGCCGAACGCGGTTTTGAAGTGCTCGACACTGCAGACGCCGTGAAAAAAGCCGACGTCATCATGATCGCGGTTCCTGACACCGTGATTCCGAAAGTGTACGAAAACGACGTCGCCCCGAATCTGACCTCCGGCAAGACGCTGCTGTTCTCCCACGGATTCGCCGTTCACTTCAAGACCATCACCCCGCCTGACAACGTGAACGTGATCATGGTGGCCCCCAAAGGCCCTGGTCACCTCGTCCGCCGTCAATACACCGAAGGCAAAGGCGTGCCCACCCTCATCGCCGTGCACAACGACGCCACCGGCGACGCCCACGACATCGCTCTGGCCTGGGCCAAAGGCATCGGCGGCACCCGCGGGGGTGTATTTGAGACCGATTTCAAAGAAGAGACCGAAACCGATCTGTTCGGCGAGCAGGACGTCCTCATGGGTGGCATCAACCACCTGTGCGATATGGGCTTCGATGTGCTGACCGAGGCTGGCTACCAGCCGGAGATCGCCTACTTCGAGGTGTTCCACGAGCTGAAGATGCTGGTCGACCTGGCCAACGAGGGTGGCCTGAACAAGGCCCGTTGGTCCTGCTCCGACACCGC
>JAGRPD010000331.1 GCA_020439875.1 Verrucomicrobiales bacterium | reverse complement strand
ACACCGTCCCCATCCGCCTGCAAGCCTTCCGCATCGGCGATCTCACCATCGCCAGCGCACCGTGCGAGGTGTTTGCCAACACCGGTCTCGGCATCAAAGCGGCCCGCCCCGCCGGACAAGCCTTCACCATCGAACTCGCCAACGGCTACGGCGGTTACCTCCCACCCCCCGAGCAACACCAATACGGCGGCTACGAAACCTGGCCCGCCCGCTCCAGCTTCCTCGAGGTGCAGGCGGAACCGAAGATCAAAGAGGCGCTGATTGAGTTGATGGCGAAGGTGGAATGAAATCCAAGACGGTTGAACCACGCAGCCGCGTTCAAGGCAAAACATCCCGAGTGGGATGAGATCCGTTTGAACCAAGCGCTCTATCAATCATTCTGGAAGGCCCGAGACTGATTTTCGGGTGCCGCACATTCAAGGTTTGGCAGGAACCGAAATCGCCTCACCCTTTTTCGGAACAGGATAACCTCTCCGACGGGCTGTTTCAGGATCGCTGTCTTGGTGGCCGAGCACCAATATTCCTTCGGCCCGAAGTCGCTTTCTGGCATCGCGCATGCGTTTCATCGGGTCCTTTTGCCGCGCAACCGTTTCAATCGCCAATCCCGCGCCAGACCAACCGAGAATTACTTCGCTCGCTTCACCACATCCGCTGCGAGATCCGCAATGCGCTGGGTCGCGTAGTCCTGGCACTCTCGATAGAGCAGTTCGACATCGGATCGCATGGCAAGCCGAATGGCACGAATCTCCGCTTCGACAGATTGAAAGGCGTTTCGAAATTCTCGCAGCCTCCCCAATGCTCGGTCGAGTGAACGGATTCGCTGCACTGGATCGGGATGCAGGCGCGTCCAGTATTCGCAGGTTTTGCAGCTCGGAGCACATTGTTTGGTGCCATGCCTCAAAAATGCTTCCCAACCCGAATCGGCTAGCGTGGGGTTGGCATTCTGGTCATCACGCCGTTTCTCACGATTGCAATCGCTGCAGGCAATGACGACATTCCCAGGAACGTGAAGCCCGAGCCGAATTCGGTTCATTCCATCCAAATGCTCGACCGCCACACGGTTAGAATGCAAGGGTCTTTGGCAGTAAGGGCAATCGACTCCAAACGTCGAAGTCACGATCTTTCCATACTCTTGGGATTGTACGGACATTCCCGTCTTCGCGGCAATTTGGCGGCTGATTTCATGCAGCAGCATGCTGACCAGTTTGTTGGCCACATCCGACTTTGCCCGCGACGTGGCTCTTCGAAGACAAGCTTCAACCCAAGCCGTGTCACTCATCAGAGAAACCCTTTTTCGATTTTGGTGAGGACTTGTCTGTCAGTCCAAGCAACCAGTTTCCCGTCACACCCAGCGCTTTGGCAAAGGCAACCACTTCGAAATCATAGACACGCCGCCTGCCTGTCTCGATCTTTGCGATTGTTGATCTGTCGAGCACCAACCCCAATGCAGCCAACCGACCGGCGAGCTGGTCTTGGGTAAGCTTGTCCCGATGCAGGGATCGCATCTTGCAGATTCTTGCGCCGACCAAATTTAGACTCGGAGTTCTTGATTTTTGATTCGGCACCTTGGCCGTCTGTAGCACAATGCCCGTTGCAAAAGTGTGCTGTTTTCGCACAATTTGCGCCCGACCATCCCGGTGTTCGCATTCGGGGTCTGCGGATATCTTCAAGCCGCAGCATGCCTATTCACCCATTGCAGCAATCCATCAGCGACCTTGCTGGCAAGGTAAGGACAGAGACGTGCACCGTTGACCCAATGCTTGTCCGCCCGCACCGGCGCAGATCTCCACGCAGCTGAGGTGTTTGGGTTCACGCCGCCTCTTTTCAATCATCGGCACAAGGATAATTTCGGATGGTTCGTTGGCAATTCCAAACATCCCTCGCAATCTTGGGTGCGAGGACCCGAGATTTCCGCCAGGATGACCGCATGACTGCCGAACAACAACGCCTCGATGAGCGCGATGCCCACCTGCTCGATTGGGCTCGTTGGGGCTCCTACCTCAGTGACCGGCAATGGGGCACGGTGCGGGAGGATTACTCCGCCGATGGCAATGCCTGGGCTTACTTTCCCCACGATCACGCCCGCTCCCGCGCCTACCGCTGGGGTGAGGACGGTCTGCTGGGCATTTGCGACTCCACGGGGCGTCTCTGCTTCGCTCCCGCCTTTTGGAATGGTCAAGATCCCTTCCTCAAAGAACGGGCCTTTGGTCTCTCCAACCCCGAAGGCAATCACGGCGAGGACGTGAAGGACTACTTCTACCATCTGGAGAACACCCCCACCCACAGCTACATGCGCGGCCTCTACAAGTACCCTCAGGCCGCCTTCCCCTATCAAGACCTCATCCAGACCAACGCCCGCCGAAGCCGTGCCCAGCCCGAATACGAACTGGTGGACACCGGTATCTTCCAGGAGGGACGTTACTTCGACATCTTCGTGGAGTACGCCAAAGCCAGCCCGGAAGACCTCTGCATCCGGCTCCAAGTCATCAATCGAGGTCCCGATCCCGCACCGCTCTGGATCCTACCCACCCTTTGGTTCCGCAACACCTGGGCCTTGGGAGACCCCACCGAACAACGCCCGCAAATCGACGCCCCCGAAACCAACTGCCTGCGTGCGCAGTCTTCACCACTGGGCGAGATGCGGCTCCACCTCGACGGCGCGCCCCAGCTCCTCTTCACCGAGAACGAAACCAACTGCCAGCGTCTCTTCGGCACTGCCAATCCCACCACTCACGTCAAGGACGCCTTCCACGACTTCGTCATCCACGGCCTCACCCGCGCTGTCAATGACTCACCCAGCGGCACCAAAGCCGCCGCCGTTTATCACGCCGAGATCCAGCCCGGCGGCACCTTCGAGATCCGCCTGCGTCTCGCCGCCGAAAACATCGCCGACCCCTTCGGTCCCACCTTTCAGACCATCCTCGACCAACGTCGCGCCGAGTGCGTGGAGTTTTACGCCTCCATCACCCCCGACCTGCCCGAGGCCACCGCTCAGCTCCAGCGCCAGGCCTTCGCCGGCCTGCTCTGGTGCAAAAAATTCTACCTCTACCCCGTCCTGCGCTGGCTCCAGGGAGACCCCGATCAGCCGCCGCCTCCCGCCTCCCGCTGGCAAGGTCCCAACGCCTTTTGGAAGGAACTGCACGCCAACGACATCATCTCCATGCCCGACTCCTGGGAGTACCCGTACTTTTGTGCCTGGGACCTGATGTTTCACGCCGTCACCTTCTCCCTCATCGACCCCGCCACCGCGAAACGCCAAAACCTCCTGCTTCACGGTGAACGCTACACCTCCCCCAGCGCCCAGACACCCGCTTACGAATGGGCGCTGTCGGACTCCAATCCCCCCATCCAAGGGTGGGCTGCCTGGCGCATCTTCACGATCGAACGCCGCATGACCGGCACCGCTGATCGCGATTTCCTCGTGCGTGCCTTCAACAAGCTCCTCATGAATTACGGCTGGTGGGCCAATCGCGTGGATCAGACCGGAGACAACGTCTTCCAAGGCGGCTTCCTCGGCCTCGACAACATCGGCATCTTCGATCGCCGCTACCCTCTGCCCAACGGAGCCCACATCCTGCAAAGCGATGGCACCGCCTGGATGGCCACCTTTTGCCTCCACATGCTCAACATCGCCCTCGAACTCGCCCGCGAGGAGCCCAGCTACGAAGACATCGCCGACAAGTTCCTCAACGACTTCATCCACATCGCTGCGGCCATCAACCTCGAGAGCCGCGAGGAGCGTCCCCTCTGGGACGAGCAGGACGGCTTTTATTACGACCTGCTGAAGCGCCCCGATGGCAGCATGGACTACCTCAAGACGCGCTCCATCGCCGGGCTCATCCCCGTCTTCGCCGTCGAATGCTTCAATGAAGCCAATGTCCGCCAATTCCCCCTGCTGAGAAAACGCATCGCTTGGTTTGCCCATCATCGACCCGAGCTGCTGCTGCACCTCCATCACATCGGCGCGGAAAAGCATGGCAAACGCCTCGTCTCCCTCGTCTCTCCCGAACGCCTCCGCCGCATCTGCGCCCGCTTGTTTGATGAGGCCGAGTTTCTCTCTGCCCACGGCATTCGTGCGCTCTCCAAAAGCTACGAAGCCCATCCTTACAGCTTCACCGAAGGGGGCGATACCGAAACCGTGCGCTACAGTCCTGGAGACAGCCCTGTCGCCATGTTTGGGGGCAATTCCAACTGGCGTGGCCCGGTGTGGATGCCGATGAATTTCCTCCTCATCGAAGCCCTGCAAAAATTTGGCTACTACTTCGGCGACGACTTTCAGGTGGAGTTCCCCACCGGCAGCGGCCAGCTCATGAACCTGTGGGAAATCTCCCTGGAGCTGCAGCGCCGCCTCCTCCGCCTGTTTGAGCGGGATCCCGCTGGCCACCGCCCCTTCAACGGCCCGGTCGATCTTTTTCAAACCGACCCCCACTGGCGCGATCTCACCGTCTTCAACGAATACTTCCATGGCGACACGGGAGCCGGACTCGGAGCCAGTCATCAGACGGGATGGACGGCTCTCATCGCCAAAATGATTCGCCAGCTCCACACCTACTCCCCGGCCTAGTCTCACACCTCCGCCGCCGCCCGACTCGGTGCGGGATCTTCGTCAGCCTTCGGTCAGGGTCGTCACAACTGCGCCGGCGAGGGCGAAGCCAAACGCTCCGGTCACCGGGGTGGCAGCCCCAAATCCTGCAGCGCAATCGAGCCGCAGCCCGGGACCTGCATCCGCCTCCGGATCATGGGCGCAGCTGCCATCAGCCTGTGGATACCAGGGGGGCTCATCGGAATAGACGGCGGGGATGCCGAGCGGCATGGCGCGGCCGTTTTGACCACCGGGGAAACCGTAACGCCGACGCAACTCCCGACGCACTTGGGCGAGCAGAGGGTCTCTGCCCGTCAGGCCGAGATCGGCCACCCGCACGCGGGTGCCATCGCGGCGGCCCCCTGCGGCTCCGGAGGTGATGACGCGCAGACCGCGCTGACGGCAGCGGGCCAGCAGCAGCGCCTTGATGGACATGCGATCCACCGCGTCCACCACCATGTCGAAAGCAGGCGCGAGCAAGCGGTCGGCATTGGACTCCAGAAAAAATTCGGTCACCGCCGTCACTTCGCAACCGGGCGAGATGAGCCGCACCCGCTCGGCGAGGACGGCGACTTTGGGCTGACCCACCGTGTCTCGGAGGGCGGGTAGTTGGCGGTTGGTGTTGGTGATGCAGACGTCATCCATGTCGATCAGCGTCAGTGCCCCGATGCCGCTGCGGGCCAGCGCTTCCACCGTCCACGACCCCACGCCACCGACGCCCACCACGGCGACATGGGCCACTGCGAGACGCTCCGCCGCCGCCACGCCGTAGAGACGGGCGATGCCGCCAAATCTCTCCTGCCGATGAGGGTCCTGCATCGTCGTTTTTTGAATCAGGTGGCGAAGTAGCGATCCCCTGCGTCGCCGAGACCTGGGACGATGTAAAAGTGCTCGTTGAGACCCTCATCGATGGCCGTGGTGAAGATCGGTACGTCCGGATGCGCGGTGGTCAGAGCGTCGAGGCCCTCCGGGCAGCTCACCACGCAGGCAAAGCGCACCTCGCTCGCACCGGCGGCTTTGATTTGGCGAATGGTCTCGATGGCACTACCACCGGTGGCCAGCATGGGGTCCACCACCAGCACTACGGATTGCTTCAGGCAGGCGGGCAGCTTAGCGTAGTAGGGCTCCGGCTGGGCGGTGTCCTCGTTGCGGGCGATGCCGACATGCGCCACCGTCACGTCTGGCAGCAGCTGCCGCATGCCGTCCAGCAGCCCGAGTCCGGCGCGCAGCACGGGCACCAGCACCAGGGGCTGCTGCCAGCGCGCTCCCACCGCCATGGCCAGGGGGGTGCGCACTTCGACCGGTGCCGTGGGCAGGTCCCGGGTGGCCTCCACCAACAGCACGGTGCCGATGCGGTTCAGTGCATCGCGAAATCGGACCGTGTCGGTGTCCTCCGCGCGCAGGGCCGAAAGCGGCACCTGAGCCAGCGGATGGGTGACGAGGGTGACTTGAGGCGGCAGGTTCATGAGGTCATTCGGAGGCAGTCGCGCCACCCCGGCGATGGCGGATGATTTCCAAACCCACAGGCACCAGAGACACCACGATGATCAGCAGAAAGACCAGTTTGATGTTGTTTTTGATGAACGGGATCTGGCCCAGAAAGTAGCCGGCGAAGGTGAAGCTCAGCACCCAAATCAGCGCGCCCGCGATGCTGAACGTCAAAAAGCGCGGGTAGCTCATGCGGCCGAAGCCCGCCGTGAAAGGGGCAAAAGTGCGGATGATGGGCGCGAAACGCGCGAGGATGATGGCCTTGCCGCCGTGGCGGAGGAAAAAGTCCTCCGTCTTGTGCATGTAATCCTGTTTGAACCATCGCTGCTTCACCATCCAGCCGCCGGCGCGGCGGCCGATCCAGTAGTTGAGGTTGTCCCCCAAGATCGCGGCACCGATGAGCAGCGGGATGATGTATTCCATCTGCACTAGGCCCTGCGGAGCCAGTGCTCCCACGGCGAAGAGCAGGGAATCTCCCGGCAAGAAGGGGGTGACCACCAGCCCAGTCTCGCAAAACACGATGCCAAAAAGCAGCACGTAAATGAGGGTGCCGTAGTTTTGGGCAAACACCACCAGATGCTTGTCCACATGCAGGACGTAGTCGATCAATTGTTCGATCATGAGCGCCCACCTTGCGCGCACCGCCCGCTGGCAGCAAACAAAACGTTCGTTGTTCCCGATGGGGCGGATCAGGAGGTGACAAAACCCGTTGGCGGGTCGGCGGGGGGCGTGCACAATGCGGCTGTGTCTGGCTCCGCAAACAGTCCCTGCACTCCCTTTCTCAAAGCGCTGGCGGATGAGAACCGGTGGCGGCTGGTTCAGCTGCTGCTCGGTGGCGGATGCACGGTGTCGGACCTGGTGACCCGCTCCGGCCTGAGTCAATACAACGTCTCCAAACACCTGCGCGTGTTGCGAGAGTCGGGCATCGCCGAGACGGAACGGGAGGGCAAGTTTGTTTACTACCGCATCGCGGTGGGATTTCAGACGCGGGTCAGTGCGGACGGGCGCTCGCTCAATCTCGGCTGCTGCACCTTCCACTTCGATCGTGGGGTGGAACGCCGCCGATCCTCCCCGAAATCGGCCCGAAAATCGACCGCGAATGGTTGATACATGCTTT
>JAGRPD010000330.1 GCA_020439875.1 Verrucomicrobiales bacterium | reverse complement strand
TGCCGTAGATGCTGGCGATCAGCGTGGGCGGCAGGAACAGCACGCTGGCGATGGTGAAAATCTTGATGATCTGATTCTGCTGGATGCTGATGAGACCCAGCGTCGAATCCAGCAGAAACGCCATCTCCTGCGTCTGCTGACTGGTGTAATCATCCAGAGATTTGATGTCCCGCATGATGCTGCGGAATTGCGGAGCCAGCGCCCCTTGCATCCAGCCCGCCGCATTGTTGAGGAAATACTGAAGCATCCGGTTCAGCGTGAACAGACTCTCCCGCAGGTTTGCCACCAGCGAGCTGCGCCGCCCCAGCAGCTTCACCACGTCATCCAGGTTTTTTTGCACCGCCGCATCGGCTTTGTGGGTATCGATGGCGAAGACCTCCCGACCAATGTGCTTCAGGTCGGCCTCCACCGTCTGCAAGGCGTCCGCGATGCGATCCACGATCAAATCGATCAGCCGCAAAAACGCCCCGTCGCTTGTCAGGGGTCGATGGCAGTGCCGCCGCAGTTGATCGGCAATCACGCGAAACGGCTGCGGATCTGCATAACGCACCGTGGTCAGACAGTCCGGAGCCAGCACAAAGGTGATCGCCGTGGTGTCCGGCTCCTGCGTCTCCAGACCCACCGGGATCCACGCCGTCATGTAGAGCGCGTCATTCTCGGTGTACAATCGGCTGGATTCCTCAATCTCCTGCATTTCCTCCCGGGTCGGCAGCTCGTATTCCAACCACTTCTCCGCCTCCCGCTCCTCCTCCCGCGTCGGGCTCAGCAGATCGAGGAAAACCAAGTTGTCCGGCAGGGGAGCCACCTTCGCATCGTTCCAGTCGATGAGAGTGCCCTGTTGAGTGACGAGACGCAGCATGGAAGAAAAAGCCCGGGTTGAGTAAAGAGAGAGACCCCCACCCTAGGCGCGCAGGTCGGCCCACGCCATGGAAAATGCCAGTTCCTCCTCGGCACCGCACCGGCCCGTTTTTCAAGCCCTGGGGCGATCACGGGTCGCGCCGGCCGAGATACGGAGCGGCATCCCAGGGGGGCAGAAAGGCCTCGAAGCTGAGCGCGGACTTGTCCTTGATTTTGGAACCACCGAGTTCCTCCCACAAGGCGAAGTTCCGGCGGTAGGATTCGGTGAAGCGCGTCACGAAATCGTCATCGAGAAAAGGATCCGCCGTCTGCTCACGCCACGCCACCAGTTGCCTGCTCAGCCGCTTTTGCACCTTCACCGCCTCCGCCGCGCCATACAGGTTTTGCCGCTCGTCCGGGTCGTTTTTCAAATCATACAGCTCCCAGGCGGGCGGCACCTCGGCCCGGTGGCGCATCTCCCTTGCCAGCGACTCGGCGGGCTGCTCTTCGATCTGGTGATTGAGGCTGCTGAGCGCATGGTTGTCGCCCTCGTAACGCGCCCGCCGGCCGTCGCCAAAAAGGTGGTGCGTCAATTTCCAGCGGCCGTCGGTGACGGTTCGCGTCGGCCAGTATTGATCCATGCCCGTGGTGTGGGCGACGAAGGCGGAGTAGGCGTGGCGGCGCGGTGACGGCTCGCCCCTGAGCACCGGCAGGATCGAGTAGCCGGGCAGATGCGCCGGAATCCCGATGCCCGCCGCCTCGACAAAGGTGGGGTAGAGATCGACAAAAGAAACCAGCGCGTCGGATCGGCTGCCGGGATGGGCGATGTGGCTGGGCCAGCGAACGATGAAGGGCACGCGCAGGCCCAGCTCGCCCGGTGTCGTTTTTCCCCGCAGCAGGTGGGAGGGCCCGTGGTCGGCGGAAAAGATGACCAGTGTGTCGTCGGCGTGGCCGTATTTTTCCAGCAGATCCAAGATGCGCCCGACATACCAGTCCACCCGCTGAATGGCGCGGTAGTAGCCCGCGATCGCGCGGCGCAGACCGCCCTCGGGGGCCAGCGCATCGCCCCAGCCGGGCGTGGCCTGGATGCGTTTCACTTCCACCGCAGGGTAGGGCCAGCCGGGATCGCCCGCGCGGATGAAATCCGGGCGCTCCCAGGGATGATGGGAGTCCGGCGTCTGCGCCTGGAAGTAAAAGGGCTGGCCCGCTTCGAGGTGCTCGAGGAAGTACTGAAAATTGTCCACGGCGAAACTGGCCAGCGGCGGGTTCGTGCTGCCGGGCGGGGCTTTGTTTCCAGTCTGACCGGAGAGAAAATTCTCGGTGTACTTGGGATGAAAATCGAAAGGCACCGGCGGCGCGTCGTAGTGCGCGCTTTCGATTCCATTTTTGTAGGTCAGGCCCGTGGCATATCCCGCCTCTTTGAGATCGCGGACAAAGGTGGGCACGCCGGTGCGGAAATGAAATCCATGCTGCTGGACGAACCCCATGATGCCGTTTTGATGCGGATAAAGTCCGCTGAACAACGTGCCCCGCGATGCCGCGCAGGTCGCCGCCGTGACGTAGGCGTGCTCAAAAACCACGCCGTCCGCCGCCAGGCGATCCAGATGGGGCGTGGCGATGGTGGTGTCGCCATAAGCCGGGATCTGCACCCCCATGTCCTCCATGTGAATGAAGACGATGTTGGGACGGGGCTCGGCCGCCGGGGACTGCCCGGCCAGCAGGGCCAGCACCAGCGATGCGCCGCGGGCGGCGATGCCCAAGATCCAGGAGCGGGAGGAAAGGCGGCTCATGGGATGCGTGGTGCCCGAAAGGCCTCCATCAGGGCAGTGGCGGCAGCTTTGGCGGCAGGCGCTGGCCGTCCTTGGTGACCGGGTAGCGCGCGTGATGCGCCTCGCACTGCTCGATGAGGCCTTGCATCATGCGGCGCAGCTCTTCCGGGTGCGTGGTGGCCAGATCCTTCTGCTCAAAGGGGTCGTCCTTCAGATTGAAGAGCTGGTAGGTCACGCCTTCGGCCTGGATGCTGCCACCGGTGGTGGGCACGTCCGGCAGGTAGTGGTAAATGACTTTCCAATCGCCATCCCGCCACACGGTGAAGTAGTTGCTGCGGTGTGGCGCGTGCGGGTAGTGCATCAGGAATTGCTCGGGATGGGTGGGATCGGCTTTTCCTTCGAGCAGGGTTTCGAGTTTGCCGCCATCCACCACATGGCCCTGCGGGTTCTCCACACCCGCCGCCTCCAGCACGGTGGGGAAAAGGTCCGTCACATTCGCCATCTGCGTTTGAAGGGCACCGGCCGGGATCGGCAGCGCCTTTTGGTTCGCATTCTCCGGGTTCGGCTTGGCCCAGGCGGCGATGAAGGGCACCCGCATGCCGCCCTCATAGTGCGCGCCTTTTTTGCCGCGCAACGGTGCCGCGCAGGCCACGGCGTGCTGATCGCCCAGCGGTGCGTCGGACCCGTTGTCACCCAGGAAAAAGATCAGCGTGTTGTCGGCGATGCCGAGTTCGTCAAACAGATCGAGCATGTCTCCGAGCGACTTGTCCATGCCCTCGATCAGCGTGGCAAAGGCCTGCGCTTGCTCGGGTTTGCCGGAGTCCTTGTAATGGTCGGCAAAACGCGGATCGGAATCAAACGGCGCATGCACGGCGTACTGGGCAAAGTAGAGGTAAAAGGGCTGGCCCGCCGCCACCGTGCGCTGGATTTCCGCCTTGGCCTCAATCGTGAGCGCCTCGGTGAGGAAGATGTCGGAGCCGTGGTACTTCTCCAGGCCCGGGACCGCGTGGTTCGTGCGCTTGCCGATGCCGCCGAAGTTCTTGCTGGCGTAATAGCTGCCGGGAGCGCCAAACGAAGCGCCGGCGATGTTCACATCAAAGCCCAGATTGGCGGGATCCGCGCCGGGAAAGTCCCGCGCGCCAAAGTGGCCTTTGCCGACATGCACCGTGTGGTAACCCGCCTGGCGCAGCGCGCCCGGAAGGGTCACGTCACCCGGCTTGAGCCCCTCCCAGTTCCAATCCGGCGCGCCCTGGGGACCGGCGTTGTTGGTCTCGGGATTGATCCAGTTGGTGGTGCCGTGACGCGCGGCGTTTTGCCCGGTCATGATGCAGTTGCGCGTGGGCGAGCACACGCTCATCGCGTAAAACTGGTTGAAGCGAATGCCCCGCGCCGCCAGTCGCTCCATGTTTGGCGTGCGGTAGTATTCGTTGAGCGCATACTTTTTCGGCTGGCCTGCGGCGTCCGTCAGGAAGGGCAGCGAGGTGTCCATCACCCCCATGTCATCCACCAGAAAGACCATGATGTTGGGTTTCGCCGCTGCGGCGGCGATTCCTGCGGAGCAAAGAAGGAGAATGAGAAAACGAAGCATGGCGCAGGGGAACGAAGCCCACCGGGGCATTGTTTCCGATCACGTTCCACCTACCTCCGCTTCGTGACAGAAGTCTCAGGCCTTCATCCCGACCTTCGCATCGGCAGCCCTCTTCGGAGCGACCCGAGTCCTCTCGCCCGTGCCCTCACCAGCCCGCATTCTCTCGATCTTCCTCGCGAGCATCTGCCGCTGATCAAAATAGCGGTTCCTAACGCCACGAAACTCAGCGTTTCTGGACATTTGCAGAACAGCCGCAACCAAGATCAACAACCCAAAGCCCACCAGGAAAATTCCGATCCCTGACGGAAAGTTGAAACCCAAAATCATTGCAGCCAACCCCGCGACCACACTCCCCACCACGCCTGTCGTCTCGGAGCCGGGCGAATCGGGTGGATAGGCCAAGTTCCAATCCCGATCCAGTTTCTCCAGGTCGTTTTGAAGGGCGAGCACTTCCAAATTCCGCGACATGGCTTCTGTGTTCGCGGAGAGCTTCTCGATCACGGTGGTAAAAATCGAGCTTTCCGTGTGCTCCACCCGCAGTTGGCTGTGACAAAACCCGCAGGTCACGAATTGAGTCTCCTTCCCCACTTCAAGGGGGGCTCCACAGTGATTGCAGCGAACAGAAGTGAGGCGCGGCATTCCTTAGACAATGACCGTACCAAAATTCACCGGCAAGGAAATTGTTCGGGTAACGGAGAAGGGAGCGATCCGAATCCGCAATGCTCCAAACATCGTCTCGACCTCTTCCCCAATCAGATTGCCTCATAAACCGGTTTTAGATAAACTGGACCCATGACTCGCACTCGATTTGGCATCCTCGTCGTCGCCATCACTGCGGGAGTTTGTATTCTCACGCTGCCGGGACAAGAGACGGGCATTTCACTCGAGGACCCGTGGACCATTAAAACTTACCGGTTCCCTAGGGACTGGATCGGGACCGGCATTGTTTCCAAAGACCAGAAGCGACTCAGCCTGCCGGAGATGCCCGCATCTGACGCTGATGCTCCGACGATTCAAGATTACATCCGCCGCAGCACGGCAGTGATGAAGGCGTTTTTTGAGACCCAGGGTATTGCCTTTCCCAAGGGCACCCTCTTGGTGGCAGACCCCAACATGGAGGTCTTGACCGCACGGACCGTTGCATCCTCCCACGAAGTACTGGCGGAAATCGATGCCAACTACCGCGCGCGCCTGCCGAAGGTACTGCGATTTGCCGTAGAGGTGGTGGAGATTCCTGAAACTGACCTTCCGAATCTCCTCAAACGCGCAGTGGAGCTGCCTGACCATGCCACCATTCGTGATGAACTGGAGGAGCGAATTGCTGCGGGGGATGTCCAATGGCTGGTCACAAGCCAACTCGAAACCACGAGCGGGCAGCGTTCGTCGATCCATGCTTCCCTGGATGCCGCAGATCTGGAGAGTGTCGAGGTCGCCGAGTCAGGTGCCACGGGAGCCGTGCATGACCGGCGCAATGAGGGCTTCGAACTGGAAGTGGATCCCGTGCTGGGAGCCGACGGCGTCACCATTGATGTCAATCTCGCGCCAAAGCTGATCGAACCGACGGGCGAGACACGCCTTCTCACGGGACCGAACCCTGCCGGGCAGGGTGCCCAGGGCATCCGCCGGCAAGTTTGGTATCAGAGTGAAGTTCAACCCTCTACCACCATGCAGACCGGCGACTGCCGACTGCTGGGAGTGTGGCCCACGTCGCAAGGCGGCAGGGCTCGACTCCTGTTCCTCAGCGGTATGGCTGTCGCGGTGGAGCCTCGTTTCACGAGCCCCGTGGAAGAATGGTTGACGGAACAAGGTGAGGTGGTTGAAGGCACACCGGATGCCATCAAGTTTCCAGAGAACGATCTTGGAATTCCAGAGGGCATGGTCGAGCGAACCTTCCGCGTGCCGCCTGACTTCCTGTCCATTGGTGGTAATTCGAGTTCCGCGGCTTCCGACCCGTTTGCATCGCCGGATTCTCCAGAGCCCACCATGTTGGTGAGGATGACGGCCTTGGAGGTTCTGAAGTCCCATGGCATGCCGTTTCCGCAAGGTGCCACCGCGATTTTCAACAGGGGAACCGGGGAACTGGTCGTTCGAAACACCTCCCAGAACATGAGACTGGTCGAGGCGTTCATTGGCAGCATGTGCATTGACCCTCCGTCTGTTCTCCAGGTCCTGCTGCGCATTGCAGAGGCCGACGCATCACTGCTCCGTCGCCTTGGACGCGAAGTTGCCAGCACGTCGGATCAGGCAGCGGCTTTCAAGGAACTGTCGGATGCCGTAGCCGCCGGCAAAGCCAAGTGGGTCTCACAGGCAATCATGGAAACGAAAAGCGGCCAGCGTTCCTCGATTCGCCATTACCGGGAGATTCCCGCTGGTGTGACTGCCACACTCGACACTTTGAAAACCGGCAAAGGCGAGAAGAAAGAGTCGAGCGGCATCCTCGTCGAGAGGGTTGAAGTCGAAGACATTGCCCAGGTCGGCTTGGATTGGGAAATCGACCCGGTTATTGGGGCCGATGGATACACGCTGGACATCAACACCTCCGTCATTTTCGACACCGCACCGCCCATCGAAGTGCCACTCACCCTTGCCGATGGACGAACTCTTTCGAGCCTGCAGTTTTTCGAGAGCCAGTTGCTAACCTCCACCACCCTGCTCGA
>JAGRPD010000329.1 GCA_020439875.1 Verrucomicrobiales bacterium | reverse complement strand
ATCAGGGACCCTCTCAACCGTTGGCAGAGGTGATTCAAAAGCTGATGAAGACAAAATGGCGGAAACTAAAGGGGTCTGAGCTGAAGACGATACTGGGGATAAATCCCTATGAGGATCTCGAGTGAAAAGGAGATCGAATCGTTGAAATGACCCAAGAGGGGCCAACAGGATTTCGCTCCTCAGGGCAAGTCAGTTCACCGGGGATCGGGCTTGGCGTTGAGGGTGGGGCGGGTGGTTTGCTGCCGGGCTGGAGCGGTTTGTTGCGCGATGGTTTTGAGGGGGATGGCGCCGTCGGGGTGAGATTGGATCAGGTCACGCTCGCGCTTCTCTTCGTGGTCGAAGAACTTGCCCCGGTTGCGCCAGGTGCTCGACAAATTCCCGGCCTGTCCGCCGTAGCCTTGGCGGAGGCAGATTGCCGTAGATGTCCGATGAAAAATGGCGGCCTGTTGCGCCGAAGCTGAACCGCGAAGGCGGAAACTGCCCGGGCAACGCGCCCTCGGCCACGGCGTAGCGCGGATTAAACTCCCGCACCTTGGCGTGGAGCAGAGCGCCGAAGAACAAACTCGCATTCGTCATTCTGAATTCGCCATTCGTCATTGCGGCGATCCCTCGCCGCCTTTCGCCTTCCTCGCGGCACACAACCGTCCAACCAATGGCCTCGGCGTAGGCGAGAATCCGGGCCTGGACGGTTTTGTGTTCTCCGGGTGTGGGCACGCGCTTTTGATTTGGGTCAGGACATTGGCGATGGCGCACCGTAGCCCAGCGCTTCGCGCACCTTTAGCACCACATCAGAGAGGCGTTGGCTAATTTCGGCAGGTTTGAGCTCAGGCGGAAATTCAGCCTTCAAGTTGCCGTTTTCTTCCGGCTGAAAGGAAGCCCCCAACCTTTCAAGCAACTCCGGGCTCAATTCGGCCCACGCCAACGTGGAGGCATCCGTGAACTTGTAGTCGGAGAATCCTCGCGAGAACAAAACAATTTTCCAGCATTCAGACGAGGTTTCCAGATCCACAGAGATTGCCTGCTTCTGATGCGCATCACGGCACCGGACATGGGTCACGAGCGTGGTGCCTTGATAAATGGAATACCTGATCTCCTCTTCATTGAATTGATTCAATGGCGTCTCAGCTAGGCAACGGCGAACCTCGGGAATAAGCTGCTTCCGATACTCCCAATAGGCTCGATTGAGTTCTTCGATTTCGCGGGCGTGTGTTGCCAGGAACTGGTTCAGTTCCGATTTCGAAGCTCCAGTTAAATTTTCGAGGGTTTGCATAAGGTCCGTGAAATAGCTTAAATGTTTGAAGTCAGCGCGGCGGGTATAGTGCCCCAGCAGAGAACGGACTGCACCGCTCAGCTCTGCAAAGCGCAGCACACGGAAATCAGATCGTTCCGCTTTGCGCCGCTCATCAGGAGACAGATCCCGAACGGTGAGCACGACGCGATGGCAGTTCTCTAGCTTTAAGCCGATTTTAGTTCCGGTCTCCGTAATCAGCCTTCCATAGTCATCCAAATCGTTGTGCAGGGGTGCCCAGATTTTGTTCTCCACCCCAATGATGAAATCGTCGGTCACGATAAGTAAATCCAGTTTCCCACCGTGCTTGGTGTAAACCTCGCGATCCGTTTGTGCTTGATGGATTGTCGCCTCCCATGGGATGCCCACACAGTTCATGAACGCCCTCAGCAGCAAGTCGCCCAGGCCATGCTCTCCTACGGGATCGAGATAAAACGCCAGCAAGTTACTGGACACGTTCTCATAGTGCGGGTAGCCCGCCAGCTCCAAAAACGTCCTTGGGGTTTTGAGAGCGCGCAGTCTTCCAAATTTGGAAATGAGTTCGTCGGGCGTCATGGGAGTCTTGTAATTTCTCGGAAACGCGGGTTGAACTCCCGCACCTTGGCGTCGAGCAGGGCGTCGAAGAACAGGCTCGCATGCGTCATTCTGAATTCGCCATTCGTCATTGCGACGATCCCTCGCCGCCTTTCGGCTTCCTCGCAGGACCCAACCGTCCAGCCAATGGCCTCGGCGTATTCGAGGATCCAGGCTTGGACGGTTTTGTGTTCGGAGGGGGTGGGCATGGCTTCTATCGTTCGTATGGCTCGGTTCCCGTCAGCCACGCATCGAAAACGACGTAACAGGTCGCGCTCCATCGGACCCAAAGTTTCTCTTCGTCCTTGTCGCTTCGTTGCTGAGTAATGTATGGATAAATTCCCAAATACTCTTGGCCTTTGTAATTGTCCGGCCTGGCATCCTGAAGAGGAAGAATGGCTGCTCGATTGTTTTGGCCGTCCTTAAAGCCCAATTCCCACGGCATCCACTTCGAACCGCTCGTGTTTTCCGTTGTTGCAAAGAATAGGCACTTCGAACTTCTCATTCTCTCCCGCAGCTTTAATGCGGTAGCGCGATTTACGTTCTTGCGGTCTAGCGTTGGGTCATCTCGCCAGTCGAGGTAGACCGTGTATCCGAGATCTTCGAGGCTCAGCGCCACTCCCAGGATCAATTCTCGGTCGTCGAATGCGTGGGAGAGAAAAATGTCGTGGACTGCGACCGACGCCTGCTTCTGCATGCGTTCTGTAAGAACGCTTGCAGCGCTGAAATTGTATGGGACGCCCTGTTTGGCGCGCGCTCTTACCGCGGACGTGGTTATCAGGGACATCAGGCAATCCAGGTTTTGAAGTTCAAATTTCCATTGTTGGCGACCCAGTCGTAAGTTGGATACAAAGTCGACAGCTTGACGTTCTTGCCTCGAAATTTCTCGGGCTGCTTCCGAATCGGGAACCCATTAAGCTTCGAAAAGTAATACCACTTGTCTCCCTTCCACACGATTGGGGCTCCTGTAGTCCCGTCCTCGCTGATCCTCAATCCGCAGTAGTCAAACGGGTTTGGACCCTTGCTTTTAGTTTTTTCATCCTTCCCTTTGATTGAATTAATGTGGATGCCGAGCAAATAGTTTCCAACTTCGATACTCTTGAAAATCTCGTAGCGAACCCACGTGCGAGCATAGGTCTGCGACCCTATGAGCACCGCTGTTACACTGGTGTTCTTCAATTCAGAGTTGATCATCCGCTTTAGCGCGAGATCCCCCTTCTTCTCGGCCTCTTCCCAGATTGAGGCATCAAAGTATCCGGCCCGCTCTGTAGTGGTGAGAGCATTGTGCTTTCGGACGACATTTGCCCGAAAGTCGATGACGTCTTGGTAGTGAAATGCGAAATAGACTCTTTTTGCCATGGCTAGTTCTTTTGTAGGTATTGGATGAGTTGGGAGATGACCGCCAGCAGTTCGTCTGGCGCAATGCTGACATCGCCCAAGCGGGTAAAACCTGTTTCGAAATCGTGATTGGCCGACGGAATATATTTTTTGAGATCTGCGGAAACCTCTTTCCAAAGTTCGTCTGCCATGAACCCGGTTGCTCCGATTGGTATGGGTATTAAGCCGGCCTGCATTGCGATCTCGAACTCTTGTCGCATTCCGTTGGACGGAATCACCTTGCCACCTGAGTCCACTTTGTTCCCGAAAACAAAAACGACGATACCTGCCTGGCTGAGCATTTGTTCGCGGTATGCCTTCCATTGATCAGCCAGATTCGCCCCACCAGTTGCAACCTGTGGGAATGGCCGCATTACAATATCTTCATCTGAAATCGTCTTCCCTTCGTCATTCAGCCACGCGAGCGATCCGTTGATTACTGGACCTCCGACTCCAAGACCGAATCCGGTTACAATTCGACATCCGCTTCGAGCAAGAGTGTAGGAAAGGCTGTGAAGAAAACCCTCAGCGGCATTCTGCGACCATGTTCCGAAATCGTGTGCTGCTCCAGATAGAAAGACCGACTGCCGACGGAAACGGGTTGCAACATCATTTAGCAAACGTGTGATATCCGGGTAGTCATCGACGAGGACTGTCTGAATTCCAAAACGCTTTAGATCTTTAATGAAGTAGTGCTGTTTGAGCTCGCGGAAGCGAAACTCCTCGTCAGATTCAGTCGCCCATTTTGAGGCTCGTTTTTGAATCGAGTAATGATGACGCTGGTGCCCTTCGTAAAGGACTCGAACCCGGCTAAGTATGAAGTCGAGATTGGGGTCGGCAAAGCTCAGACCTAGAAAGAGAAAGGTCCTTTCAATCAGATCGCCTCGAAGCGCAGCGACGAAGGCGCTCATTTTGTCGGGGTATGACTCATAATCGTCTTTTGAAATAACTGCTTCGGCAGGATGGTCAATGTCGCCGTGCATCTTATAGACTGCCACGTCGCGGTCCAAACGGGTGACCGCCAGGTGCTTCATTGTATACTTAACGTCGGGAACCTTTTTGGCGTCTTTAAGAGCAGTCTCAATCAGCTTGTCGTAGTTGGTCGTCCAATAGGATTGGATGGGCAAGCGGCTGAGTATACGGTGGTTTTCTGTTGGAACTTTGGTCTTTGAGAATTCGTCGAAGATACGCTGCGTCAATGCACCCTTGCCTCCAACTTGGTTGCAGTGGAATTGCGCGATTGTCACCAGATCCGTTTCAGCATCAGGATCCAGCTCAAGATCCTCAATGAACTCTCGAAGAAGTCCTTTCCAGTCCACGTAGCCAGAATCCATCGAAAGGCCGGCACCCGCAAACACAGCGGCGTTCTTGTTGTGTAACTCGCGGGTGAATTCGCGAATAAATGTGGCAGGCGCTATAGCTTCATTACTCATGGGGATATATTAAGTTTGTGAACGCGGGTCTTCGCGGTCATCAGTTCGTGAAGGAGGGTGCGGAAGAGGTTTTGGAGTTGCTGGCGCTTCCGCCCATGAAGCAGCCACGCTACGTCCAGCGACTTGAGAGCGGTCACGATGTTGACCCGCTCGACAAATATGTCCTCGCTCCATTGGGTGCGCTTCGCGTTCATTCCTCGCCTCCATTCTCAGATGTCTGACTGGAAAGTCCGCACTTCTTGGTCTGCAATCTGGCCTGCGAGATTTCGATGGCTGCGTGGAGTTTCTGTTGCAGGAGTTCGCGGGATGGCAGGGCGGTGAGGTATTCGGCGACGTGGATGCC
>JAGRPD010000328.1 GCA_020439875.1 Verrucomicrobiales bacterium | reverse complement strand
ACGATGTGCCACAAGTAGCCTGATCTCTTCAGAGTCGGGCTTCACCACTGCTCTTTTTTTTGCTGACACGGAGACCACCGAGCTCTACGCTCTCTCCCTACACTGCGCTCTTCCGAGCGAGATCGAGCTACGTTCGCCGACGACGTGCCACATGTAGCCTGGTCTCTCCCGATCGGTGATAAAAATAAGCGGTGCCCTGTCGGGCCTGTCGCTGAGAAGCTGGGTGCTCACGATTTGACCATCGCGACTTTGGGGCTCTCAAATCGTCGTCCCAAATCTCCCGCTCCCTTCGCGAGAGACGCAGATTTCAGGCCAGCGGCTCCAGCAGGCCGCGCACGTCTTCGGGAGTGAGGCGGAGTTTGTCGGTGCGACCGCCGAGCAGCCCTTCCAGCATCGCGGCTTTTTGCCGCTGCAGTTCGACGATTTTTTCCTCGATGGTGCCCGCGCAGATCAGCTTGTGGACAAAGACGGGACGCGTCTGGCCAATGCGATGCGCGCGATCCGATGCCTGGGCTTCAGCGGCGGGATTCCACCAGGGATCGTAGTGAACGACGGTGTCTGCCGCCGTGAGGTTCAAGCCTGAGCCGCCGGCCTTGAGGCTGATCAGAAAGACGGGCACCTCGCCTGCTTGGAAGCTGCGCACGGGTTGCTCGCGGTCTTTGGTCTGACCCGTGAGCTTCACGAAGGCGATCTTTTTTTCCACCAGCTGCTTTTCCAGGATGGCGAGCATTTCCGTGAACTGGGAAAACACCAGCACCTGGCGGCCTTCCTCCACCAGATCCACCAGCAACTCATCCATGAAGAAAGCGGTTTTGGCGGATTTCTTCACCGCGCGGGCGGCTTCTTGCTTGAGGAGGGCTGGGTGGCAGCAGACCTGGCGCAGCTTCAGCAGGGCGTCCAGCACCACGATCTGGGAGCGCTCCAGCCCCTTCGAAGCAATGGCCTCCCGCACCCGCGCGTCCATCGCTGCGCGGATGGTCTCGTAAAGATCGGCCTGGGGGCCTTCGAGGTCGATGCGATGCAGGATCTCGGTCTTCGGCGGCAGATCCTTGGCCACGGCGTCCTTGGTCCGCCGCAGCATCAGCGGGCGCACCCGCCGGGCTAGCAGACGCTGCGGCTCCTGCTCCTGGCGTTTCTCAATCGGAGTCCGATACACAGAGCGGAAGGTCTCGGTATCGCCCAAAAATCCGGGCATCAAAAACTGGAACAGGCTCCACAACTCGCCCAGATGATTTTCCATCGGTGTGCCACTGAGGCAGAGCCGGTGGCGAGCCTCCAGCCGACCGACGACCTGGGCGGAGAGGCTGCGAGCGTTTTTGATGTTTTGCGCCTCATCGAGGACCGCGACATGCCATGGCTGCGCCACGAGCTTTTCCTCATCTCTGACCACCAGGGGGAAAGAGGTGATCACCACATCGTGCGCAGGGATTTTGGGAAACAGCTTCCGTCGCTGCGGTCCGTGCAGCACCAGCACCTTCAGATCGGGGGCAAAGCGCTCCATCTCCCGCTGCCAATTGCGCAGCACCGAGGTCGGAGCCACCACCAGGCTGGGTCGATCCGACCTGCCTGCTTCTTTTTCCAGCAGCAGATGAGCGATGGTTTGCAAGGTCTTGCCCAGGCCCATGTCATCGGCCAGCACCCCGTGCAGATCAAACTCCCGCAGAAACTGGAGCCAGGTCACGCCATCGAGTTGATAAGGCCGCAGCTCGGCCTGCAATCCGCGCGGCGGGGCGATGGCGGACATTTTCTCAAATCCCTCCAGCCGCTCTCGCAACTTCCGCAGGGCCTCAGGCGCGCGGATTTGCAAACCGTCCAGCTCGGTGAGCTGCGCCGCCCGCAGGCGATCCAGCCGCACCCCGGTCCCAGCGGCGGATTTCGCCGGGCGGAACGACATCAGCTCCACCAGAAACTCCATCAACGGCAGCAAACGCCGCGCGGGCAGGGAAACCACGGGATCTCCTGGTGCATCGATGGCCAGGAGGAAACTCTGATCGCCTGCGTCTCGCAGCATTTCCACCGTCAATCCCTCATCCAGAGCGCGAGACAACACCGGCACGAGCGAGAGCCGTTGGCCATCGATCTGAAAGCCGAGATCCAGCCGAAACCAATTCCGGCCCTCGCCCTCCAGCTCCTCCGCCAGATCCGTGAACCAGCTCGTCTCCTCAGGCTCCAGCACCGAGAAGCCGAAGTCATCCGCCACCTTCACCATCCAGCCCTGGCGGCGCAGATCGGGCACATCCCGCGTCAGAAAAGACGCCCAGTAGAGCGCCTGATTGTCCGGCGGCACGGTGAAATAACTTCCCTCCAGCGGTCCCAATTCCATCTGCGGCAACATTTCCCGCAGCGGCCCCAGGTAGCGCGAGGTCAGACTGGTGATGATCGACCTCTCCTCAAAGGTCCTGCGCACCAGCTCGCACTCCCGCCCATCGGCCTCACGGTAGCGATGGTGGACCGGCGTCCAGCCCGGTTTGGGATCGAGCGCCTCCGGCACCCCTTCATACGCCACCTGCAGCCGTGCCACGCCGACGCGGCGTTGCACGGTATCGACCTGCAGTTTCTTTTTGTCGAGTCGCACCTCCCGCGCCGCCACTCGACTCAGCGTCAGCACCGGGATCATCGGCACCCCCTGCCGCACCACGGGGCGCACCACCCGCTCCAGCTCGATCTTGGGACGCGGTGCTGCCATCCTTGGCTCCGCCTCCGAGGTCTCGACCGGACTCGCCATTCGCAGGGCTCTTTTCAAAGCCCGCCGTCCCTCCACGCTCCCCAGATGCAGCAGCAGCAGCGCCGCGTGAGGGCAGTGCGGTCGGAAGCACGTGCGACACGCCGTCGCCACCATCAGCCCACCGGAGCTGCCTCGGCGCAGGGTCACCGTCACCTCGCCTGCGACCAATCCGGAGCGGGCCGTCGGCTCAGCCTGCACCTCCACTTCCTCGGGACCCGTCCGCGTCGCCCTGAGATCCGAAAAATACGGCTTTGCCCCCAGTGCCAGCTTCAGATCGCTTTGACGAAAAAGCCAAAACCAAGATCGCGACGCCAGCTTATCCAGCAGCGACCCGACGCCTTCAAAAACGTCCTCCATTTCAGGCATCTCCTCGCTTCACGGCATCCCAGGCCGCATCCATCACCTCCAGCGGTAGCTCTCCCAGCTCCTGGCCTTGCTGCCGCAGCCGCGCCTCCATCGCATGAAACCGCCGCAGGAATTTCTCGTTGGCCGCCGCCAGCGCCGCCTCCGCCTGCACCCCCGCCTTCCGCGCCAGATTCACCACGCTGAAGAGCAAATCGCCGATCTCCTCCTCCACCGCCTCCGCGTCCTCCGCCGCCAGCGCCCGATCCACTTCCTCCAGCTCCTCGGCCACCTTTTCCCGCACGCCCTCCAAGCTCGGCCAATCAAACGCCACCCGCGCGGCTTTTTTTTGCAGCTTTTGCGCCCGCATCAGCGCGGGCAAACCCAGCCCCACGCCCTCCAGGTAGCCCGCCTCCACTTCCATGCCTTTTTCCTCCCGCTTGATGGCATCCCACTGGGTCAAGACGGCATCGCTCGTGTCCGCCGCAGCCCCACCAAACACATGCGGATGGCGCCGGATCAGCTTTTCCGTGAGTTCATGCGCCATGGCGTCCAGGTCGAAGGCACCGCGCTCCGCCGCGATCTCCGCGTGCAGCACCGGCTGCAGCAGCAGATCCCCCAGTTCCTCCCGCATCCGCGCGGCATCCCCCGAGCGGATGGCATCCGCTACCTCGTAGGCCTCCTCCAGCAGGTGCGGGATCAGGCTCTCGTGCGTCTGCTCCTGATCCCACGGGCATCCGCCCGGTGCCCGCAGGCGATGCACCACTTTTTTGAGCCGAGTCAGTCCGTCACTGTCAGAGGGAATCATTCACCCTCCTTAACCGCCTCACCTCCCTGCCGCCACCGCAAAAAAACAGCATTTGACCCTACCCACACCCTGCCCAGCTTGCGTATCTAACATGCCCACCTCCCGGGGCATCTCAAGACACCCTAACTCATCACCTCATGTCCAGTAACGCGCTCCTCACTCTCACTCAAGAGAACTTCCAAACTGAAATCGAGTCGTCCACGGTGCCTGTCATCGTGGACTTCTGGGCCGAATGGTGCGG
>JAGRPD010000327.1 GCA_020439875.1 Verrucomicrobiales bacterium | reverse complement strand
CCCACCTCGCCTTTCTCGTCGGACTTCAGCCGCAGCACCAGCGTCACCGGACCCTGCGCCTTGAAACCCGTCACTGCGAGAAAAGGCAACCGCCCACTCGAATCGGGATCGATCCAAAACTCCCCGTCCGCCTGCTTCAGCTCCCCGTTGCGCGCCACCCACTGCATCGACCGTCTCTCTCCTCGCGTCGGCGCTTCCGTCGCAGGTTTCCCCTCCAGATACACATCAAAATACTCCTCCCAGACCGGAGACATCTCCCCCGTCGTCAACCCCGCTGGGCTGAGTTGCGCGCTCCAAGCCACCAGCTTTTCCCGCAGCCTCGCCACCCGCTCGGGCTCTTGGCTCGCCAAATTGTGTTTCTCCTCCAGATCCTCCGCCAGGTTGTACAAATACTCCCGCTCTCCACCCCGCAGCAGTTTCCAATCCCCCTCGCGGATGGCCGATTGCGCGATCCATCTCCAATACAACGTCTCATGCGGTGGCCCCGCTTTTTGGCCCGTCAAAAAAGGCACCAGATTCACCCCATCCAAGCCCAACCCCTGCGCCTCACCCAAGCCCGCGATCTCCACCGCCGTCGCCGCCACATCCAGAGCGCTCACCGCATGAGGATAGACCTGACGGCCCGGGATCACCCCCGGCCACGCCACCACAAAGGGCACATGCATGCCGCCTTCCGACAGCATGCCTTTCTCTCCATTGAGCGGATCATTCAGGCTACCATCCCAGCCGCCCGGATCCCCCTTCACCGGTGAATCGATCTTGTGAATCTTCAACGGTGCCCCGTTGTCACCGATCAAAAAAATCAACGTCTTCTCCGTCAATCCGCAGCGCGCCAGCGTCTCCATCACGCGGCCCACGCCATCATCCACTGCTGAGATCATCGCCAGCGCTTGCCGCCGCCGTTCCGGCATCGGCCCAGGAAAGCGCTCCACATATTCTGGCGGCGCATCCAACGGCGTGTGGGGCGCGCGAAAGGCCACGTACAAAAAGAACGGCTCATCCTGATAGCGCTCGATCACGGCCGCCGCCGCCCGGGCGCAGGCATCCAGATGATAGCGCCCCGGCAGCAATTCCACCGGCGGGATGTCCTGCCCCTCGTCGTTGATGTTGGCAAAAAACGGCCGCTGAGCATTCTGCGAAAAGACATGCCGAAATCCGTGCTGGGAGATTTCATGCGGCGGACCCAGGTGCCATTTGCCAAACTGCGCCGTCACGTACCCCTGCGCCTGGAGGCGCTCCGCCAGCGTCGTCTCTCGGTTAAATCCATCCAAGGGATCCGGGTTGCTCTCCACCCCAAACCGATTTTGAAATCGACCCACCATCAGCCCCGCCCGCGATGGCACGCACTGCGGAGCCGTGCTGTACCCATTCACCGCACGCACCCCGCTCGCAGCGAGAGCATCGATGTGCGGCGTCTTCACATCCGCCACCACCCCCTGGCAGGACAGATCGGCGTGACCGTGATCGTCGGTGTAAAAGACAATGATGTTCGGCCGATCCGCCGCATGGATCGTCGATACCACGCCAGCCACCGCCGCCAAAAGAAGGAAGGTTTTCACAAACCTGAAAACCCTCCCGCTTTTGGCAATGTTGCGGCGAATCTCCAGCGGTTAGCCAAACAGAGGCATGCCACACAGAGCGCGCCCCACAAAATCGTGCAGCGCATCCGTCGTCGGAGCCATCACCACCGCCGCCCGCGCGTCCCGGAAGACCCGCTCCAGGCCCAGATGCTTGCTGAAGGCCGCCCCGCCGCAGGCGCGCATCGCCACGTCCGTGGTGTGCACCGCCGACTCGCCCGAGGAAATCTTTGCCGCCAGAACATAAAGCACCGCATCCGCTGCACCCGACTCCACCTTGTCCACCACGGCAGAGAGATAAGCCCGCGCCTGATCCGTCCGCACACGGATGTCCGTGAGACGCGCCCGCAGGTTCGGCAGATCCGCCAGCGAGGAGCCGCTGTACTGGAATTTCTGCCCCGTGAGATGGCCCTGGGTGGCGGAAAACGCGGCCTCGCAGAGCCCCACACCGATGGCCCCTTGGCAGAGCTGGAAGATGGGGAGAGACTTGCCCAGCATCACATCCAGGCCCTTGCCATCTTCACCGATCAAGCGTTCACTCAACTTCAGACTCACGTCCTGCAGCGTCATCGGATTGCTCTGATTGCCCCGCATGCCCAGCGAGGACCACCCGCCCGTCACACTCACTCCCGGGTCCGACTTCATCACCACAAAGACCGCGGCCGACCCCGCTTCGATGCCCTCACCTTCCGCCGCCTGACAGGACACCACCATGCCATCGGCGATGCCTGCCGACGTCACCCACGATTTCTCCGCCGAGAGCGTCACCACGTCCGGATCGGAAGTGCGCTTGGCCTGACTCACCGGCACCCAGAAGTGCGAGCGGGAGCCCTTTTCACTAAACGCCAGCGTGCTGAGATGGCGACCCTCCGCTGCGGCCCGCAGCTGCGTCGCGAATCGCACCGGATCCGCCAGATAGGTCGCTGTGCCACTCAGGTGCATCATGAACACCATCGCCGTCGAGCCACAGCGTTGGGCGATCTGATCCACCACCGCCACCATGGTCCGCGGCCCCTGTCCCATGCCACCCAGTTCCTCCGGAATCAGCAACCCCCAGAATCCCGCCTCCGCCAGAGCGGTCATGGACTCCGAGGGGAAGCGTCCTTTTTCATCCACCTCGGCAGCGAAGGGGGCGATTTTTTCATCCGCCAGAGCGGCGGCACGGTCAGCGATGGCTTGTTGTTCAGGTGTCAGTCGATACATGGTTTGGGTTCGTTGGAGGGTTGGTTGAGAAACTCAGTGAGCGATTTTTAAAACGGCGGTCGCATCCGGCACCGCGCGGCACAGCGTGGTCCAAACCGGAGCGCGAGGCAGCGCATCCTGCCAGGCCTGCAGCACCGTCTCTGCAGGATCAAAACTGCTGGCGTAAGCCTTCACCTGGAGACGCCCCAAAGCCGGGCTACCCATCTCTCCCACCACGCCGAGATGCACCAGCGGGTTTTCCATCTCCGCCTCCACCGTCGCCTCGATCTCGTCCACCTCCAACCGTCGCTCCCGCGCCACTCGCCGGAAGGTATCGATCAAATCCCCCGCCACCGCTCCGCACAGAGCCTCCATGGCGGACAGACGCGGATCCAATCGATCAAACGTCGTCGCACGCCCCAGCGTCAGCGGATGCTGCCGAGCGTAGGCGGTGGATTCACCGGGATGCGGAGATGTAACGCGGACACTGACCAGGCCCCAAGCCTGAGAATCAGCCATCCGCAATGAAAATGGATCGAGCGACGTTCACCGCGCCAAAACAGCAGAGTCCGCCACCGCGTGCAAACAAAAAACCGCACCTCATTCAGCGGGCCGCACCGTGATGTCATCGATCTCCACGCCCTTCTCCCCACCGTTCTGCATCCACAGCAGACGGCGTTTGGCTGCGTTGAAATTGGGCCGCTCCAGCTCCGTGGTCCACACCGCATCCAGCGACAGCTGCACCTTGGCTCCACGGAATTTCAACCGCACCTCATGCCAGTCATTGCCGCTCAAATCCACACTCTCCTTCGGCAGAAACTCATTCAACCGCACCGCACCACTGCGCGCATCCACGGGCCGCCCCTGATTCTGCCGCATCGGATGCGCCGGATCCAACGAGTGCGCGTCCACCTGCAGCTGCACCCCATCGCGCAGCAGCTTCACCCGCAGCATGTGATCCTGCGACCCGAAGCCATCATCGCCATCCACAAAAAACCAAATCCACCCGCCCGCACCCAGGTGACGATAGCGAAACGAGATCTCCACATCCCTCCCCGAGACCGGCAGATAGACCATCGGCGGATACTTGCCGCCCGAACTTCCGTGCGTCCACAGCGCCCCCTCACGCACCTTCGTGTTTGCATTGGGAATCTTGGTGGAAAAACGCCCCGCATCAAACTCCCCACCGAAATCCTCCTCGATCACCACCGCGGGATCCCCCATGCGAAAGCCCCGCACTGGCATCTCCACCGCATACACCGAGGTCCGCGCCGTCACATACAGCGTACGATTTTCCGGCCCGCCAAAGCAACAATTCGCCGGCCCCTCCGGCAGCGGCACCACCCCCAGCGTCTCCCCCGCCGCCGTCATCACCTGGATGCATTGCGCCGCAGGTCGGGTGAGGTAGAGATTCCCCTCGACATCCACCGTGAGTCCATCGCCCCCAGCTGGCTCCTGCCCCGCCGCTTGAAATAGCTCTCCCAAAACCCGCCCCTCCCCCAACTTCCCAGGGCTGAGCACCGCATACGCCAGCAAGTCAGGCTGACCCGAAGGCAGCAGGTACAGCGTCTTTCCATCCGGAGAAAGCAGCACGCCATTGCAACGTGCCACATCGGAGATGACCCGCGTCACCCGCCCCGCCGCATCCACATAAAACACCCCACTCTCACTCGCGCGATCCTTTCCCGGCCCAATGTCGCTGAAATACACCCCTCCATGCGCATCCGGCACCAAATCGTTCACCCGCGCAAATTTCCCTCCCTCCCACTCGGCCGCCAAGACCTCGAAATTCAGAGTCTTCATGTCATACACCACCACTTGAGACGGTGCGCCCGGCGTCTTTTGGCTCCCCGACTGACAGGCCAGCAACCGACCGTCCGTGCGGAAGAACAAACCGTTGGTGCGCAGACTGTCCGCCAAAAATTCCGTCACCCGTCCATCCGGCGTCAGACGGTGCACCTTCTCCGTGCGGATGTCAGAAAAGAACAAATTGCCCGCATCATCCACCGTCGGTCCCTCCGTGAACTCGAACCCCGTGGCCAAACGTTTCACCGGACCCGAAGGCTGCCAATCCGCTCCTGGACAGGTCAGAGCCCAAGCCAGCGCCAAACCTACCGAGAGCGATCCAAGATGCATCATGCCAGCACCCTCCATCGGCATCCCCCAAAAGGCAAACTCGCATCCGCCCGCAAACCGTGCCGCGATCTCGCCCGAGTCGATCCTTGGTGAGTCCCAACTCCCACCCCGGCAATCCATGCACCGAAGCCCGACTCGGGAGAGTCAGGCTACTTTGAGCCTCCGCCCGCAACCGTAGCTCGATCTCTCCCGAGTCGAGCCACTGTGTGTGGAGAGCAAGACGGCGACCTTTCACCCCACTCAAACGCTGCGCCGACGACGCAGCATCAATGCCATGAGGCCACCCACCAGCAGCATCGTGCGAGAGGGCTCGGGAATCTGCACCGCAATGCGAACCGCCCCCGTGCTGGTGAAGTCACTCACATCCCACACCCACGACGAATCAAACGCGCTCAGATCCGGCAGCGTCAGATCCCCAAACGTGCCCCCACTTCGGAAGCCCGTGCCGCCATCTCCGAGATCAAACCCATTGTCGAAGATCGAAGTGAAAGACAGCAGATCAAACTGATCCGCCAACATCACCGAAGGATCCGCACCCCAGGCCATCAGGATTGACGCACCCGAATTCAACGTGATGTCAGACCCCGCAATCTGGTCGAGAGACATCGTGGAACTCGCATCCAGCAACAGGCTCGAGCCCGATTGCAAAGTCAGGGAGTCAAACGTCAGCATGCCCATCGTCGAACCTCCAGAGACCAAACCATTCACCGTGGCCCCTGGCTGGATCACCCCATCGGTGGTCATGATGGTGCTGCCATTGGAAATCACCCCTTCTCCCATCAAAACCGCATCCCCCACGGTCATCGTGTTGCCCCCCAGATCCAGCGTATCACTCGCCGTCACCGTCAGACCCGCCGCATCGGCACCGGCACTGCTGGTGGAAATCAGCAAATCCGAGGCCCGCGTCGTGGTGCCATCACTATCGAGCACCGCATGCACCGCCCCGCGACTGAGATCAGTCTGCGCCACGAGGGCCAGCTCCGTCGGCACCGACGTATCCAGCGCCCAATTCGTCGTGCCACTCAAAGTCGCTCCCGTCGCATCGATCGGTGTTCCCGTGCTGTTGGCGTCGGCCGATTTCACGATGACCACCCGATCCCCCGTTGTGAAACCTGTCCCGCCATCAGGATTGAGCGCATCCCAGCCCGTGTCGCTCGAATCCCACGCTCCGGCAGTCCCCAAGGTCGTGATCGCGTTGGGCGCAGCGGCGGAGATCGCCGTATCATCCACCACAATGGTTCCCGCCACGGTCGCCTCTTCCTGAATGTCGAACGCCGTCACTCCCAAGGAGTCCAGATTCAAATTGAGCTGATTGCCCGTCGCCAGATTCAACACCCCGCCACCCGTCAAAGTGTTGCCACTGCCATTGATCGTGAATTGACCCGTGCCATCGGCGATCAAAATGTCATCCGCCACCGTCAGCACCCCGGAATCCAATCGGATGTGATCCCGTGGTCCCCCTGCGCGATAGTCGAGGTCGCCATTCGAATTCACGACCCCCACATTGACCGTGCCTCCGCTGATGTCCAAATCCAGACCACTGCCCGCATCCGCGTCGCTCCCCAAGTTCAGATTGTTGCCGACGTTCATCACTCCATTTGCGAGGATATCCACCGTCGCTCCTCCCGAATTGGTATTCCAATCAAACGCAGAACTTCCGGTTCCACCATACTCCGCCAGCGCGGAGCCACCGCCAATCTGCACATTGGAAACGGATCCCACATACTGTCCCGTCACCAGATTGTTCGACTCCTGCACCACGGTGCCACTGTAGATGTTCAGGGTTCCCGTCCCATAACGAGCCGCTTCAAAATTTCCGCCATTCACATAAACCGTGCCTGACGTGGAACCATCCAAGGCACCCACATTGAGTTCGCCCATTCCGCCAGCTAAGTTAGCCATCTGCAAACCTCCAGTGTTTGCGTCTAACACCCCGTTGATCAAATTGTAGGTCCCCGTGCCAGCATCTCCAATGGTGATGTAGGTGTCACTGGACATGGTTCCGCCCGTGTGATTCACCACCCCGACAGCGGATGCCGCATCCCCCACGATCAAGTTCGCACTGTTGTGCACCGCACCGTTGAAGTTGTAGGTCCCCGTGCCCGAACCACCAATCGCCGTGGTGCCCGACGCACTGACATTTTGAGAGGTATTCGTGCTCGTGTATTCCCCCACCGAGCCACTCGTATCACCCACCGCAAAACGTTGCACACCGATGTCACCTGCCACCGAGAGACTGCCGCCATCGATCTGCAACTGCGCATTGTTGACGTTGGGATCCGGGCTACCGAGCTGCCCTTCCACAATGTCTCCATTGATGGCCAAGCTGCCCCCAGTCAGCAAAAGCGTGCCGCCCTCAGTGCCCCCATTGCCAAAAATGATGTTCCCCACGTTGGCCACAGAACCTCCGTTCACCGTCATCTGACTGCCCACATCGCCACCGATGATGATGTCATTGCCCTGCATGTCGAGATCACCACTGTTGACCACCAGTTCCGCTGCATCCGCACCCACTTGACTGGTCAACCAAACGTCTGATCCCCGAGTGATCGCTGCCCCGGTCGAGTCCAGCACCGCTTTGATCGGCGTCAAGGCCACCTCCGTTGCTGCCACCAATTGCAACGTGTCGTTTGCGACAAAGGTCGTTCCCAATTGCACCGTCCAATCCGGATTGGCCGAGGTGATGTTTGAGAGATCCGTCATCGCCGTCGTTGAAGTCGAGGGGACGATCACGTCATACGCCGTTCCCAAGCCAATCACTTGAATCGGGTTATCCATGTCCCATTCCGTACTGTTCGTCGTGGTCCACACCCCCGACCCTCCAGTCCAGGTGGTGGTGGTGGCCGTGGCAACAGAAGCACTCACATTGTCCAACTCGACGTCCACCTGCCCCGTTCCCGTGAACGTACCCGCACCCGCATCCACACCCACCGTCAGAGGCGTGATCCCCGTCGTGGCGCTATTCACTGAAAAGCGCATCGTGCCGGAGGAGAAAATCAAATTCTCCACCTGCCGAGTCGAGGGAGCCGCGTCGTCCAGATCCAAAGTCGCACCCTCCAAGTAAAAATCAGTCGTTCCGGCCCGGTCCACCAGGTTTCTTCCAATCACCACCGTGCCACCCGACAGATGATAGGTGTCGGTATTGGTCGAGGTGCTCATGGTTTGAAGATCCAAACCAATGTTGAACGTGCCGCCGGATACATTCACTTCCGCCGTACCCGCATTCACGTTGAGCTGACTGTTCGTCGTCAGATCTCCGCCGGTGACATTTAAAATCACCGACGAGGCGTTGGCGATCCCGGTTTGCCCCAGCACGATGTTGTCATTGACCGTAAAACTGCCGCCATTCATCTGAAAGGTCGCGTTGATCCGTGGACTCCCGCCCGCCTGATCCTCGCCGATTTCTACACGATCATTGACCCCACTGATGTTCACCACGCCACCGTTCATGGTGAAGACGTTGCGATCATTGATCGGATCTCCGTCCGATGCACTCATGCCCAGCGTAAAAGCCTGCTTGCCGGAGATCGCTGCGTTCGCGTCATGCACCACGTTGATCGTGCCACTGTTGATCGTCAGAGTGCCGATGTTTCCATCCCGCCCCAGCGCGATCTGCGTGGCATTGAGCGCACCGCCATCCACCACCAAGGTCCCATCCCCATCGATCGGTGTCGTGCCATCTGTCGTGAAAGCACTGGTCCCGTCCGCCCCCAAATACAGCGTCTGCACGCTGCCACTGTAGCTGTTCAAGGTCGCGCTTTGATCCGCGTTGATGACCGCGTTCTGATTGTTGCTCGGCACCAGATTGCCATCCCAGTTTTGCCCATTGACCCAGTCTGAGCCTGACGCAAAGCCATTGTCAAAATACAGCGTCGGCGTCGTCGCCACCGCGATGCTGTTGGTCACGTCGGTCGCCGTCAGCGCTGTCTCATAAAACCGAAACGCCGCGATTTGCCCATCCAGGTTGCCATAGTTGGACAGAGCCCCAAACGTCCCCCCATCAGCTCCCACCGCGCTCACACGGCCGCCCAGTGCGGAGGGATCAGATCCCGCCCAGTCTTCCAGATTGGTCAGCGTATTGGAACCATTTGTCGCCACCCCATCCACGTACAGCGTCAGCAAGTCCTCACCACCCGCACCTCCATCCCGATCATAAACCGCCACCACATGATGGTACTCACCGGTGGAGATCGGAACCGACACCCCATCAAAAGCAGCGCCATCTTTGACCGCCCACTGCAAATTCCCGCCGCTGACCGAAAACGAAGATCCATCCGTGGCCCCACCCGATTCCCAAATGATCTGCTTCGAATTGTTGTCATCCAGCCGAATCCAAAATTCGAACGACGCATCGCTGCTGCTGGGATCCCCCCCGATGCTCACGCCGTACGAATTGGCCGTGGCGTTGTCCACCGCAGCCGTCGTGTTGGTGGCCTGCCGTTGAAAATTCAGATAACCACCCACGCCGTAGATGGTGCCCAAGCTGTTGGTTTGCGGTGCCGCATAATTCACCCCCACTCGGGTATTGGCATCAAACACAAACGGCCGATCCCCCGTATTCAGCGTGGAATTCCACTCGGTGGACAGATCCCGATCCGTATTGGCATCAAAATCATACCACAGGGCCGAAGTCGAAATCTGAGCCGATGCGGGCAGCGCAGCGCAGGCGATCAATGCCAAGCCGCAGCCCATTTGAAGTGAGCGGAGGATCAATGTCATAGAGCAAATCAACGGTCGAATGAGGCTACGATTCGAAGCCATGAAGCTCCGAACCGAAAGCACCATGTTGCACTGACTGCTCGATTCAAGATTCCGCTCGAACTTCCAGCCAAAATACGCTGCATCACTAACCCCAAAATACCGAATTAGCTTATCAGTCCATCCGCCAATCAATATATCCGCGCTGCCCGCCTCACTTGAGCAGGCTCTCAACAACGGCCTGATGAAACGCCTGACGCATCTCACCTCCACCTTTCACCAAAACATTCTGCACCAAAAACACCGTCACCACCCCACTCTCCGGGTCGATCCAACCATGCGTCGCGAAGGCCCCACCGTGACCGCAAGCCCGATCTGAAAATCCCGGGATCATCGATTTCTCCGGATTGTTGCACATCCACCCCAGTCCGTAGTTCAAAAGCTTCCCTCCAGCATGATGCGGATGCGTCATTTCGGTGATCGCTTTTTCCGAGACAATCCGCCGTCCCTCATGCATGCCGCCGTTGAGAATCATCTGGTAAAAGGTCGCAAAATCTCGCGCGGTGGAAAACAAACCGCCCGAGGGCTCCGTCATCCGCCGAACGCCCGCGTCCGAAGTCACAAAGGGATTGTAGCCTCGCTCCAATCCCTCCCCGCCTTCCCGGGTCTTGTACGTTTTGGCGATGCGCGCCCGCTGCGCATCATCGGGGAAAAACGTCGTGTCACTCATGCCCAGAGGATCCAAAATGCGCTCCTGCATCAGCTGATCAAAAGGCACCCCCGCCACCCGCTCCGCAATGTGTCCCGCCACCGTGATGCCAAATCCATATTCGTACGCGGAACCCGGCTCAAAGGCCAACGGAGCCTTCACCAGCTGCGCCACGTAACCCGCTAACGATTGCGCTCCATCGGTGGGCTTGCGAGGCGGGAACGCCAACCCCGAGGTGTGCGACATCAGATCCCGCAAGGTGATCGGGCGCTGCGGTTTCGAACCATCCGCCAGTGTTACCTTACCCAGCTCAGGCAGCCAGGTTTCTGCCGGTGCATCCAGGGAAAGTTTCCCCTCATCCACCAGCGTCATGATGCAGGTCACGGACACCGATTTCGTCATGGAGGCCATCCAAAACAGCGCGTCCTCTCGCATCGGTTCCTGCTTTTCCAGATCCGCAAATCCCGCCGCTACGTGATGCAAGACGCGGCCATCTTTCATCACCCAAGTCACCACACCCGCCGCATGATGCGCCGCCAGCTCCGCCGCCATGGCGCGGTCAATCGCCGTCGTCAGAGCCGCGTCAGCCGACTCCCGAGCCGCAAGCTGCACCACACAGGCAGCCAGCCACAAAGTCCCCACCCACACGGTGGACCGCCATTTCTGAGGAGATCGACAAATCATAAGACCGCCCTAAACGCCACGTCTGCCCCTGACGTTGCGGCGGAATCAATCCAAATCACCCGCATGCTCACGCGTCTCGCGCGCGATCACTCCGCTGAGCAAGAGCAGCGCCACGAGGTTTGGCACGGCCATCAGACCATTGGCCGCATCACTGAACGCCCACACGTCGGTCAGCTTCGACACCGCGCCAACAAACACGAACGCCACCCAGAGCAGCCGATAGGGCAGCACCGCCTTCAGCCCGAACAGGTATTCCACCGCTTTTTCCCCGTAGTAACACCAGCCGATGATGGTGGAGAAGACAAACGTCGCCGAGGCAATCAGCAGGACCACAGGGCCAATCTCATGCAGTTCCGCAAACGCCGCCTGCGTCAACGCCGTGTTTTCCAAACCCTCCTTCCAGTGCCCCGAACTCACCAACACCAACCCCGTCATCGCGCAAACCACCACCGTATCCCAAAAAGTTCCGGTGGATGACACCAGAGCCTGACGCATCGGATTTTTCGTTTTGGCGGCCGCCGCCACGATCGGCGCGCTACCCAGTCCCGCCTCATTGGAAAACAGACCTCGGGAGATACCGGCGCGCATCGTCGCTGCCAACGCTGAACCTGCAAATCCACCGGCCAGCGACTTGAAGTTGAAGGCTCCCTCGAAGATCACCTTGAAGGTATCCGGCAGCAACGCCGCGTTCTTGATCAGAATCGCCGCGCATCCCACCACGTAGAGAATCGCCATTGATGGAACCAAAGCCGAACAAGCTCGCGAGATGGATTTCACCCCACCCAGAATCACCACCGCCGTCAGAGCCGCCAGACCCAACCCCATTCCCACGGCCAAATACTGCGAATTCACCCCCGGCAGCCAACCCACCGCCTGAGTCACCAGCGCATTCGACTGATTCATATTGCCAATTCCAAAACCCGCCACCGCCGTCAGAACCGCAAACAAACACCCCGCCCACTTTGCCTTTAACCCACGCTCCAGCACATACATCGGCCCACCGCACATCTCTCCGCGCGCATTCTGCACCCGATACTTCACCGCCAAAATCGCCTCTCCATACTTCGTCGCGATCCCGAACACTCCCGTCAGCCACATCCACAGCACCGCCCCCGGTCCGCCCATGGTGATGGCCGTCGCCACACCGATGATGTTGCCCGTCCCAATCGTCGCCGCCAACGCCGTCATCAACGCACCAAACTGGGACACATCCCCTGCCCCCTCATCGCGGCGCAGCGATAGCCGAATCCCCTTCCACACCCACTTCTGCATGAACCCCGTGCGCACCGTCAAAAAGAGATGCGTGCCCACCAGCAAAATCATCAGAGGCACCCCCCAGACTTGCTCAGCAAACCAGCCAATCCATTCGCTCAATTGTTTTCCCATAGCTCGACAACAAAGCCTGATTGGGACCCATTTGTCGATATGAAAGGGAAACCGAGACGCTCCAATTCATCGCCCCGTTCCCGACCCAACCTCAAAAGCTGGCCATTCTATGGATGACCCGCTCGCGACATCGCATTTGCAGAAAGGCACCTAGCCATCGCGCGTTTCCAGGGAGCATGTCTCTGCTCCCGCTGATCCCACCCTGCGCCAAGCGCTCCTTCTTCGCCCTCCTCGTCGGCATCAGTCTTTTCCAACTCCCTCCCAGCGGCTTGGCGCAAAGCCCCGTCAACGCCCTTCAACTGCGACAATCGCTCGAACACCTCGACACCGACGAAGCCCGCGCCGCTCTGCATGAAGCCACCCAGCGTCTCTTTGGCCGCGGAGCCCTGCTCAAAGGCCCGGTCCCGCCGCGCATGGAGGGCACCACCGTCGCCTGGGCCATCCTCTCCCCGGAAGACGCCCGCGTGGTCCGCGCCGATGGCATGGTCCTCGGCACCATGACCCGCCTCGGCAGCGACGGACTGCAGCTCCTGGCCTTGGACATTCCCAACTTCACCAACCTGGACTATCGCATTGAAGCCGGAGACAAAACCGTCATCGGAGGCTCCCTCCGCATCGAGCACATCGAATATCCTCCCGAGAGCCTGCCCAACCCCGAGGTCCCCCAGGGTGAACTCTCCGCCTTCGAGTGGAATTCCAGTCAGGTCTTTCCCAAAACCGAACGCAAGATCACCGTCTATCTGCCCGCAGGCCTTGATCGTTCCAAACCCCTGCCCCTCATGGTCTGGCAGGATGGATCTCGCCACGCCGACCGCAATGGCCAACTCCGTGTGCCCAACGTCTTCGACAGCCTGATCCACTCCCACGCCATGCCTCCGACCGTCGGCATCTTCATTGATCCAGGTCGCAACGCGGGTCAGCGACCCGATGGCAAAGCCGCCAATCGGGGATTTGAATACGACTCCCTCGGGCCCGCCTACGTCACCTTTTTGGAAACGGAAATCCTCCCCGAGGTCGAGCGTCGTTACAGTCTGAAATTCACCACCCATCCCGCCCTGCGCGCGATCGGCGGCGGCTCGTCGGGTGGCATCTGTGCCTTCACCGCCGCCTGGGAGCGGCCTGATCGCTTCGCTCGGGTGCTGTCCTGGGTGGGAAGCTTTGTCGATCTTCGCGGTGGCCACGCCTATCCCTCGCTGATCCGCACCACCGAGAGAAAACCCATCCGCATCTACCTCCTCGATGGAGAAAATGATCTCGACAACCCCTTCGGCAACTGGCCCATCGCCAACAAAATGATGGCCGCCGCACTCGATTACATGGACTACGACTTCCACATCGACTGGACCCAATGTTTTCATGGCAGCAAAGGCATGGCCCCCTACCTGCCCGCCGCACTCACTTGGCTTTGGCGCGGCTGGGACGAAGCGGCCTCCACCGCCTCCCGCTGATATCAGGACCGAGATTCGGATCCATCTTCTTCCGACACTTCCAGCGCTTCACACATTTCCCTCCAGCCTGGGAAATTCCATGCATTCGGAAAACCCGCACACTGGCTTGGTTTCACCGCCTGAATCAGACACTCGTTTTTCCCTTTCAAGAAAACGCAAGCACCACCGTCCTGATCGATCAACGAAAGACCGGTCCGATTCGCATTCAATCGAGTGTAACGCTCGATGAACAAATCCAGCGGCAGACCAAGATGGTGAGCGATTTTTTCAATCTCCTCGTCCGTCACCCGCACATCGCCCGGCCAGCGGCAGCAATTGCCGCATCGCTGACAAACGTAGCGCCGAGGTGGAGACGGATCCTTCATTCTGAGAAGGACGATTCCTCAATCTCCCCCAACCAGCAACCGCCGAAACACCCCTCCGCACTTGAAAACTTGAACGCCACAGCAAAAGGGCTGAGTTAATGTGGACTCATCCATGCATTTGTCTCCGCCTGCCTCTGTTTCAATACATCCGCGACCAGGATCGATCACGATTCTGGCAGGAGAGGACACCGTTGAGACTGCCCTCCAGGATTGGATGCAGGATCTCGCTTGGGTGCGATGGCTTTTCACCGATCTGACCCGTGAACTCTCCCAGCTCAGCCTGACCCCAGCCGCCAAGACCGACCCACCCTGGGTCAGCTCTCAGCTCTGGCGCAGCTACGTGATGCAGCAATTCCGGCCCCGGATCGGCCCCGTCCTCCGCCACGCCTGGCTCGCAGCAGAAAAGGGGCATACCCGAGGTTTGCGCCGACTTTCGGAGCAGCTCGCCTCCCAAGAGCGCCCGCTCGCCGAGAAAAAAGCTTCCATCGCAGCCGCCGGCATCTTGCTACGCACCACCCGAACCGCCCTTCATCAAGGGCCGTTGGGAAAACTCCGTGCCGCCATCCAGGCCAATGCCTGCCCCGCCGAATGGCCCATCGTGTGGGCCACCCTGGGGTCGATCTATCAGCTCGGACTGGCCAACGTCGTCGGAGAATTCCTGCGGCTGGAGTGGCATTTCTTGACTCGCCAAATGCCAATCAAACCCTCTCCAGCGAGGGGAGAATTCTCCATCGCACACCTGGTGCGAGAGGCACTCGAACCTCTCGCCCTTCAGTAACCCTGTCGCCGAAGAGACCGTCAAAGCACCAAGCAGGCCAATCCGACTTCTCCAAGGTCGAGCCTCTCAGCAACGAAATCCAGACGGCGCGCGTCTTGAAGAGTGCGTACCTTCGAGCAGCCACGAGGCACGGCTCGGGAGAGACCGTGCGACCTCTCCCAACACCCAGCTATGGCCGCACCCATTTCGCCTAGGATGAGGACCCCACTTCCGCTTCTTTTGACTCGGCGGGTTGCTTGCTCTCGTTCCGTTCGGCAGCTTTGGGCGTGTAGTAGTAGCTCGCGTAGTTGTAATACGTGTACTCTTTGAGGTTCGAGCTGGAGCGGTTCAAGATCACGCCGCCGACGTTGACCTGACGATCATACAGCAGATCCATGGCCTTGCCGGAAAGTCGAGCCATCGTCGAGGAAAGGCGCACCACAAACAGCACGGTATCAAGCTTCGGCGCAAAGCTGGCCGTGTCATCCGCGACCAGCACCGGAGCGCTATCGAAGATCACGTAATCGTACTCATCGGCCATCTCCCGAACAATCTCTTCCGCCCCGCGAGAAAGCAGCATCTCAGAAGTTTGATCGTAAACTTCCCCGCGCGGCAGCACGTCCAGGTTCCGGGTCGAGGTCTCCTGCACGGCATCCCGCCAATGCAGATTTCCCCGAAGCGCATCGCTCAATCCCGGAGAGGCCGGGATTTTGAACAGTTCGTTCACCCCACCTCGACGCAAATCACAGTCAGCCAGAAGAACGCGTGCCCCGGAAAGCGCCATGGTGATGGCCAAATTCGTCGTCACGGTCGTCTTGCCCTCGTTGGGCACGGCACTGGTCACCAAAATGGTCTTCGGTGGTTGACCCTGCCAATCTTTGAACAGGATGGAGGATCGGATGTTGCGGAAGGCCTCCGCATACAGATGCCGGTCATCGTTGGGGCGCAACAAGGCCACATCACCCCGCTGCCGCTGCTCCGGCACCTGACCCAAAACGGCCTCGTTGGGGAACAATGCGACGAACTCGCTGTAAGAGTTCATGCGATCATCCAAACGATCAAACAGCAGCAAAATCAAGGCTCCAGCTCCAAGACCGCCAACCAAACCGATCAGAATCGGCACCAACCATTTCTCAGGCTCCTGAATGGCCACCGACGCACGCTCTTGAATCACCACGTAATCCGTCATGTTAGAGGTAACCTGGTTCAATTCGGAGGTTCGTTCCACCCAGGCATCGTACAGCTTCTTGGTACGCTCCACTTCCGTCAGCAACTGGGCATCTGTGGCCAATTTGGCTCCCAAATCCAGCGCCTCGGCCCGTTTCTCAGCGATCGTGGTCTCTTTTGCCGAGATCTGCCGCTCCAGATCGGCTTTTTGCTGACGGAGTTCATTGACGATCTCTTTCTCCAACAAGCTCATCAGAGATTCCGCTTTGGCCATTTCATCTTGAACCTCCACAACATCAGGATGCTGCGGACGGAACAGCTTCAACAAACTCTCCAGCTTGACTCGCAGAGACAATACTTCGTGCTTGGCGGTGATGTATTCCTGCTCCGTGCGTGTCATCCCACCCGACCCACGGGCGCGATCTCCGCTGCCTTGCGCCGCCTCCGCAACACCTCCCGTCGGGGCCGCCTCCCCTGCTCCTCCCGCAACCGGATTGGAAATGCCACGCTCCCGTTTCTGCATCGCCGCCCCCACGTCCTCGAGAGCGAGATTCAACTCAACCAACTGATTGCGCAGGAAATCACGCTCTTGATTCAATCGGGATAAGGTCGCCGCAGCCTCGTTGCTGCCGTTGGTGAGGTTGATGATATCGTTTTGCTTGCGGAAAGTTGCCAGCTTATCTGCCGCGATTTGAAATTCCTTTTGCTTGCGGATGGCACCATCAGCGAAACTGGTCAGAACTTTCCCAAGAGCCTGTTCCTGAACCAATTGCCGCTGTCCAATGAACTCATCAATCAAGGCATCCAAGAACTTCTGTGTGTAGGCTGGATTGCTCCCCGTGGCGATGATGTTAAAAATCGCTGAGTTCTTGTTCTGCACCACGTCGATCTCGACATCCGATTCCTTTTGATCAGGATTCATCGTTCGAACCCGCTCCAAGGCACGATTTTTCAGAGTCGCACCTTCAATGGTATCGATCACTGTGCCATAAAAATCCTGGAGATGTTCCCTCCATTCCATGGGTGCATTGGCATTATAAAAACCACCGCCGGCGACAAGGCGCGCAATCGACTTGTACTCGACAGGTTTTCCGGTGATATTAAGTGCTGCAAATATCACGCCGATGCTGGATGTCAGCAGCAGGAACCACCAACGCCGCCGCAGCAAAACCTTGTAGCGCTGAAACTTCGCGGATGTTTCATGGATCCGGCTTAAGTTGGCCGATTGGCCAGGTAGCGTCAGGTTCTGTTCCATATTCTGTTCGGGATCGTTGATTCCGTAGGCTCCGCTATTGACTGCATTCCAAAAGCAACTTGAAGAGACCCGATTGAGTGAACTCCACCGGGCTCAATTTTTGGTGCATCAATTTTCGGGATCTGGGTATTTTTTAGCGAGCGCGAGTTGGATCTTCTGTTTTGCTGGACATCCCGATCGGTGAATCACATCAGAAATTCACGTTCTTCTCAATGACGATAACGACATCCCCATTGCGAATGTACACATCCTTTTCCAAAGCTCCACGGCGCATGATGTCGTCACAATTGACGAGGATGGTCTTGTTGCCGGATGGCGTGTCTCTCACCAGTTTGACTTTTTTGGTGTTGGCAAATTGAGCGAACCCTCCAGCCCGAAGAATGGCCTGGCTGATCGTCACATCTTCATCCAAAGGAAGCTCGTATTTGCCCTGGCGGATCACTTGACCAAACACGGTAAAGAAATGCATATCTTGCCTGTATCCCCTAATCTCGTCTTCCCGCGACCTATCAATGGCGACGATTACCGTGGCCACACGAAAATAAGCGCCCTCAAGCTTGGCTTTGAGTTCTTCGGCGAGTTGGCGAGACGTTTTTCCTGCGGCTTGGATTAGCCCCACATAAGGAGCCTGAATGTTCCCCGTAACATCCACCTCTTTTTGCTCGGCGGGTTTGCGATCTTCAACCACGCGGATGCTGAGCAAATCTCCAGGGCGAATGGGGCGGGTGTTGTCGAGCACCGACATGTCATTGAGACCCGCAGCAGACATTGAGTTCGGGGAATTGTAGGCAACTGGAGCCTGTGCTCGAGACGATGGGGCGGCGGCGGGGGCATAACCGGGATCTTGCGCGAGGAGGGCGCTTGATCCCACAAGGAAGAAGGTGGCGATAAGATGTTTCATGGAAGCAAAGGGGCTGAAAGTTTAGACAAGCCGGGCCGACTCAGTGGTCGGCCCGCAAGATATTACGACAACGCAAGTTCCGCGAGCGTTAGAAATTGTAGTAGAAGGCCATGATGAAGCGGTTTTGGTCAAAGTCGTTGACCGCACTCTCTGCCTGGGTTTGGAAGTGCCGGTAACCAAAGGCCAGGGTCGCTTTGGGGGTGAGGGC
>JAGRPD010000326.1:6909-8557 GCA_020439875.1 Verrucomicrobiales bacterium | reverse complement strand
AGTCGAGCCTCCGTGCGTGGTGAGCTGGACGGCGGGAGAGACCCTGCTACTGCGCGGCGGTTTTGTTGCCGCGCTCGACCTTGCGGTAGAGGAAGGCGTCGGAGGTGACGAGGGAGGTGATGAGGGCTTTCATGCTGCCGCCGTTGTCGTGGTAGGCGTGCCAGGCGGCTTGCAGGACGGGGGCGTCGTTGAGCGTTTCGTTGCGGCCCATCCAGAAACGGAAGGCGTGGCGGATGAAGACCTGTTCCACGCGCTCATTGGCGGCGAGCTTGGCGATCAGATCGAGCGCGTCGGTCACGGGACCATCGAGCGCGGGATCGCCGCTGTCGATGATCTCTCCGCTGGTGTCCACGGGTTGATCGTGATCGAGCGTGCGGAAGAAGCCGACGTGATTGTACATTTCAAAGGGCAGACCGAGCGGGTCCATCTTTTCGTGGCAGGTCCAGCAGTACGTTTCTTTGGTGACGCGCATGCGCGTGCGCAGGGTGTTTTCCGGCTCGTCCGGCAGCATGGCGTTCACGGTGATGGGCACATCGGGAATGCCACCGCCGAGCAGTCGCTCGCGAATCCAACGACCGCGGTGGATGGCGTGGTTGTCCATCGCATCCGAGTGCGAGATGAGCCAGGCGGGATGCGTGAGAATGCCGAGGCGCTGGCCTTCCGGCGCGGTGGAAAGGATGCGCTCCGGCGTCAGGGATTGCGCGCCGAAGGAGCGGCGGCTGACCCGCGCGAAAATCTCTGGACCGCTGAATTCCGCCGCGGTCACCTTGACGTTGACGCCGTCACTGCGCTTGCGCGCGGCTTTCGCCTCCCGGAATCGGTTTTCCATCGAAGCGAGCAGCTTCTTCCGCTGGTCGAGTTTCGTCCGTGTTTTTTTGTCGGAAGGTTCGGCTTTCAACGCGGCGGTCAGTTGGGAGATCTCCGCCTTCATCGCCGCCAGCTCGGTCTCCTCCTTTTGATCTTGTTCCGCGTCGGCCTTTGCCTTGGCATCCGTCGCGGCCTTCACTTCTTCCGGCGTGTTGAGCCGGCCATAGTAAAATTTGTCGCTCGGTGCGACGACGACTTTTTGGGTGGTGAGCAGTTGCTTGAGCACGTCCTTGTCTTCCTCGAGGACGAGTTCGATCAGGCGGTCGGTGCTGGCCGTGGCACCGAACATGTCGTGGTAATACACTGAGGCGCGGTTGGACACGCCGGTGGCCGCCAGTGCGCGGGTGTCTTTGCAAACATAACCGGCGAGGTCGTGATCAAAGTACTCGCGAAAAAAGCGCAGGATCTGCGGCTTGCGCAGGCTGTCGTCGTCCAGCATGCGGGTCACCTCGCGCTGCGCATCGGCGCGGGTGCGCATGCGGCCGCTGGTGATGGCCTGGCGCAGGGTTTCATCCGGCTTGATGTGGCAAAGCGCGTGATGCACGGCGAGTCCCAGCTCCCAATCCCGCAGCATCACCCGGCCGTTGGCGTCCGGCTTGCCGGTGGCGGCCAGCTCCGGGCGGAACAACGCGTCGCGATCCAGGAAGATCGATGACAATCCCAGGAACGCGCCGTCTTCTTTGCCCACCTTGGCGATCGCGTCCTGAACGATGCCCAGGTAGCTGTCCGACTCCTCCACCGTGGGCGGACGGAAGGTGAGGGCCTCGAAAAGAAAATCCAC
>JAGRPD010000326.1:0-6773 GCA_020439875.1 Verrucomicrobiales bacterium | reverse complement strand
GTTTTGGGGTCGTCGGTGATTTGCTCGGGATTGGCGATGCTCAGCGGGCCGTAGGCCATGTAGCGCAGGATGTCGTCCGCCATGCCGAGGATTTGCGTGGCCTCCGCGCTGTTGACCGTTTCAAACTCCGCGTAGTTTTCAAAGCCCGTGGTGTGCTTCGTGGCCAGCACGGCGGGCACGCTCTTGACGGAGGTGGCGTAGGCCACGGTGCCGCCCGCCCACTGGATGATGCGGTCGGTGCCAAAGTAGAGCTTCAACTCGCCGCCGTGATTGGTGGGGACGGCGTCGCCATGCGTGCGCAGGCCCGGCTTCTTTGGATCGAAGGCCGGCTCGGTGTTGATCAGGTCATTGAGCCGCGTCATGTGCTCCAGCGGAGTGATGCGCCAGAGACGCGCGGGCGAGGAGGTGGGCACCAACTCGATGCCCTCCGGCAGCGCGCCAAACAGCAGGCTGTGATCGACGAAGTTGCCCTTGTGCGGATCGAGGTCGGCCTGAAAGCCGCCCTTGTCCTTCATCACGCGCTGCATTTGCCCGACGATCCAGTCGCTGAACCGCAGGCGGTCGATCACTTCCGGCTGGTCTTTCTTTTTCGGCGGCATCTCCCGCAGCGCCACCTGGGCCCAGACCGTCTTCCACACGCCGGCGTTGGTTTCATCCACGGGACCGAGCTCCAGCAGATTGAGATCGCCCTTGGTCGTTTCGTCGTCGTGACACTCGATGCAATGCTGGTCGAGGAACCCCTTGGCAAACTCCTGAAACCTGCCGCGCACGGGCTCGCCGGGCGTGTAGGTTTGGGCAGCCAGAGTCGGCGCGGCCAGACCCGTGCAGGAAAGAACAGAGAGGAGATAAATTTTTGCCAGGGGATTCATGACGCGGATCATGGGGGAGTTAGTTTTTTCCAATGCAGAGGACTTCCTTCATGGTGTGCATCCACAAGCGACCACGGGCGTAGCTGAAGGAGGCCAGCGTCCAGGTCTCGCCCGCCGGACCGAGATCATTGATCGCGACGAGCGCCTTTTCATCCAGCGTTTCGGCGGTGGTGTCGATGACATAAACGGTGCCGTTCATGATCGGGAAAAACAGGTGGTCATTGACCCGGATCGGACTGGCGGCGGAGACATGACCCCAGCCGGTGCCCTTGGCGCGCGGATCAGGCGCGATGTCGATGCCGCGTGAATTCCGCGTGTCATTCGGCAGGGCCTCGCTCCTTTCCCAGAGCTTCTTTGGCTGCGGCCCGGCCACCCACTGGGCGGGGACGCGCAGGTACTCGGTCTTGCCCGACACGACATTCACCCGGCCAATGGCGGTGATGTCGTGCGCCAGGAAATAATGCCAGTCGCCCACCACCAGATTGGTCTGATTGGTCAGCGGCATGCGTTTGCCCGCCTGGATGGAGACGCCCGTCTCGCGCCTGCCAGTCTGGGAATCCGTGAAGTCCACCTTGGCCACAACGTCCTGAGTCCGCACAATCTCGCCGGTCAGCGTGTCGAGCACGAGGTGGTTCATTCCCTGAAACCAAAACACGTTCCGCGCATTCCAGTGGGAATTGTGGGAGCAGTCGCCGTCGATCTCGCGGCTCCACAGCGTCTCTCCAGAGTCCAGCAAACTCAGGCTCACGCCGTACGGTTTTTCCAATGGGCCATGGCCGCCGCCCCGGCCGTGCACGATGGCCCAGCGACCGTCCGGCAGTTGACCCGCCATCGGCGTGTTGTGAATGCAGGTGCCCGCCGTCTCGACCCAGCGCACTTCACCAGTCGTCTTGTCGATGGCGTGCAGGTAGGTCCAGACATCGCGCGGGTCGATGCCCTCCGGCACGGGCTGATGCCGCTGCAACTGCCGGGCGGCCTCCTTGTTCCGCACCTCCACGGTGAGGATTGTGTCGCCGACGAGGATCGGCTCGCACTCGCGATTCGTGTGGCGCGCGCGCGGACGAAACTCGCGCAGCCAGACCTGCCGGCCCTCAAAGTCGAAGCAACCCATGGAGCCGCAGCGGTTGAAAAACCACACATGCCCGCCATCAGCGATGGGAGCGAACACGGTGGCATCACTGAAAATGCCCGCCGTCTGCACCGGGTCCGTCCCCGGCAGATCGACGGTCCAGAGAATCGCGCCGGTGTTCGCATCGAGGCAGTAACCAACGAGGTTTGGCTCCAGCCGGTCGCTCGTTTCATCCATGGGCCGGTGCGTGGTGACAAAGGCGCGATCTCCCCAGACCGTCACCGCGCTCTGCCCGCCCTCCGGCAGCGGCGTGCGCCAGAGGATGTTTTCATGGCCCACCACGGACCACTCCAGCGGCGGCTCCGGCCCATCCGCCTGCCAATTGAGGTTGGGCCCGGACGCCTGCGGCCAGTTTTCTGCGAAGGCGGGGAGCGCTAAAGCCAAAGGACAAAGGGAAGCAGCCGTAGAGAAGACAAAACGACGAAGGCTCACGCGGGGAAACGGGTTCGAATCAGGGCAGTGCTCATGGGGAAGTTTGGGGTGCTTGGTGGAAACGCCCCAAACGAGCACATCTTCACCTTCTTACCCCGGAAACGGTGCGCTGGCCCGGCAATGTGCCCGTAGGTCGCACCGATGAGCAATCCGTCTTCAGCGGCGCGGACTGGCTGCCCACGCTCTGCACCATCACCGGCACACCTTTCAACGCTGCCGAGTTCGATGGCGAGGACATCTCCCTCGCCTGGCTAGGCAAGGCGGTTCATGTGCGCACGAAGCCTCTGCTCTGAAAAACCAGCGCCAACGGCAGCGAACCCTACATCCGCGAAAGTCCCTGGAAGCTCCGCCACCCCACCCGCAAAAACGACGGCGACTTCGAACTCTACCACATCCCCACCGACCCCGCCGAAGAGCACAACGTCGCCGCCGGGCATCCCAACATCGTAAAAAAACTCTCCGCCTTGTCGAAGCCTGGGTCGCCTCGCTGCCGAAGGACTACGTGAAAACCAAGGACAAGCAGGATTGAGACAGCTCCGTCACGCGGTTACATCGTGGGGCGGAAAATGCACGAGCTGCGTGGACAAGGGCGTTTCCCGTGTGATAGAAACATCCGAACCGTGCCTTCCCTCACCCCAGAACAAGCTGCCGTACACCTCCAGGGCATCCAATTTGCCCCGGAGCACATCGCCAGCGATGTGCGCCTCTGGGATGGCGGGCTCACCATCCCGAAACTCGCTTATTGCCGGACGCCGCATGATGTCCGCAGTGCCGGGATTGCGGTGATCACCGTGCCCCTCGGCAGCAGTGGCCAGCAGACCGTTGGGAACATGAAGGCTTCCGGCGCTCCATTCGTGATCACGCTTGGCGGGAGAAGCGATTGGGAAGTGTGGCGGCAGTCTTTTTCAACCGCCCCGCGTATGATCGGCTCGGGTGAGACGCGCAGGCTTGGCGGCTTCCTGCGTGAATACAGTTCCATCCTCAATCCGGATGCCATCTACCGCGCCAAGCTGTGGGGGCGCGTTGAGGCTAAAGAGCAACAGCCGGAGATGCTCGATCTCAGTTACCTGCCTTTGGTAGAGCGCGGCCTTGGCGAAAAGGTGGCGTCGCTGCTCGAAGAGTGCTTCGAGCATTTGCTGGGCGAATTGGGCTGGAGCTACGGCAAGAAGGAAGGTGAGGGTATGTCGCAACGCCAGGCGAAGTGGCTGGTGCAAGCCCCGTTCTGGCTGCTCGCGGCCAAGATCCTTCGTGACAAGCAGGTGCAGTCATTCAAGAACATCAAGTTGACGGATTTCAGCGGCACTTTTGGCAAGCTCGCCAAGCACTATCAGTCACGCAAATCGGAGCCATCGCCCGTCACCGTCGCCAAATACCAAGAAAAAGCGCTCACTGAGGTAGCCGAGCGCATCGGACGTTTTCACTCGCTGCAATTGATGAGCACCGAGGCGCTGGGGCACATCTACGAAAGCTCGATCATCAACAAAGAAACCCGCAAGCGCTGGGGCACGCACTCCACGCCGGTGTGGCTGATCGACTACATGCTCGCCCGCCTCCGCTCGCTGATCGCGGACATGCACTGGACGAAGCGCCGCGTATTCGAGCCGGCTGTCGGCCATGGTGGCTTCCTAGTCGCCGGGCTCCGTGTCCTTGATGAGCTGTTGCCTGCCTCAGAGCGACCCAATCGAAAGACGTATCTCCGTGACCGTCTCTCTGGCGTGGACATTGACGATTTCTCACAGGAAGTCGCACGCTTGGCCCTCACCCTCGCAGATGTGCCAAACGCGAATGGCTGGGACCTCGATTGCCTCAACATGTATGAGGGCGATGAACTCGAATCCCGCATCAGTCAGGCAGACATCGTGCTCGCGAATCCGCCGTTTGAGCGGTTTGATGCGTCGGAGCGTCCTGTCGGTTCATTGGTGAACAAAGCAGCAGAGGTCTTCCGGCAGACGCTCATTCACCTTCCTCCTGGTGGCGTTTTTGGCTTCGTGCTGCCCGAAACGTTTCTCAGCAGCGAAGAAGGTGTCGAGACGCGTCGGCGGATGCTCACCAGCTTCGATGTGCATGAGATCACCGTTTTTGCTGACAAGGTGTTTGAGTTTGGACAGCCAGAGTCTGCCATCATTATTGGTCAAAAGCGGATCAGCGGCAGCCACACTATAAGCATCCGCTTCCAGCGCGTGCGCGAAAAGCAGGTCGAAGCGTTCAAACAGACGTATGAGCCTTCGACGAGCACCGAGGTTCTCCAGTCAGCACTCGCCGCGACCGATGAGGCTGATTGCCATGTCCCGACACTGCCTGAGCTGTGGTCATTCCTAAACGAGCGGCCAAAGCTCGGACGAGTCGTGCATGTCGGCCAAGGGTTCAGTTTCAAAGGGGCGAAAGACCCGACACTGCCAGCCAACACGATTAGGCAGTCGAAGACAAAGTTTGCTGGGGCAACTGAAGGTTATGTTTCCGTCAAAGATGTCGAACACACTCATGGGGCTCCTGATGTCTGGTGGTTCAATCTCGCCAAGAAGGTCATTGGGCGTCCGCGCAGTGGAACTGCGAAAAGCAACTCGCAGGTCTTGCTCAACTACGCGCCCACGAGCCGTGGCGAGTGGAGGCTTAAAGCTATTTTAGACCCAGATGGTCATCCTGTGACCAGTCGTATTCTTGTGGTCAGGCCAGAGGCGGCGAAGCCATCGCTCAACGTTCTTTGGGGGCTGTTGAACTCACCCATCGCAAATGCTTATGCATTTTGCGTTTCGTCCAAGCGTGATGTGGAAGCCGGTGAGATGCGAGACATGCCACTTCCTGGTAATCTGGCCGAAACGGACCTCTTGCATCTCGATCAGGCCGTTGCCACGTATTTGCGGGCAGCAAGAGAGTTTGACAAACAAAGAGCAGTTGGAGCATTTCTTTCGAAAGATGATCTCCTCCGACCACTAGCGCCAGATGTCCAGACGCCAGAAGAGGCCGAAGAACGCTTGATGCACCTTCACTGGCGCGTCGATGCCGAGATCTTGAGACTCTACAACCTGCCAGCCGAACTGGAGCGGCAATTGCTCGATCTCTTCACAGGCGTCGAACGTCGTGGAGTGCCATTCAAGCAGACAGAGTATTTCCCCGCTCACTTCACTGACTTGCAGCGTTTGGAGGATCTGCTCGCGATCACCGCCGACTGGGAAAAGACTTCCGCCCGCAAAACTGAGCTGATCGAGAAGAAGATTCGCCGCGAAGCATCCGAAGCCGAGCTTGGGGAACTGGCACGTCTGAAAAGGCTCACCGAGGCTCGCGGGGAACTCTTCGCTCCGTTGCCTCTGCCTCAGCTTGAGGCCATGAAGGTCCGTTTGAAATCCAAAGGACAGTGGGAAGGCGAATCATGAGCGTCTCGCCCTTCCGCTACCCATCGACCGCGCATGTCCGGCGGCATGGCCCGGCGGGCTACTCGACCTACCAGCAGTTTCGCCCCTGGCTGCGCGATGAGTTCTGCTTCCGCTGCGTCTATTGCCTGCGTCGTGAAGTGTGGGCGTTTCAAGACAGCGACTTCGAGCTGGATCACGACGTGGCACGCAGCATCGCGCCCGAGCTTTGTCGTGATTACACCAATCTCGTCTATGCCTGCCACAACTGTAACAAGCGCAAAGGCAGCAAACGCCTGCCTTCCGTCAGCGATGTGGCCTACGGCGCGTGCATGGAGGTGGCCACGAGCGGCACAAGCGTCGGCGAGATTCACGCGCTCAACGACGATGGCGTGCGCTTGATCGATGAACTCTCGCTGGATGGCGAGAAAATCACTGCGACGCGTCGGCGCTACATCGAAATGATTCGCTCTCTGGAGAAGAATGATCGTCCTCTCTTCCTCGTCTGGATGGGTTTCCCTGAAGGCCTGCCGGACCTGCTTGGTGTCCACCCTCAGCCTGTCTCGAACTCACTGCCTGCTGGCATTCTTCAATCGTGGTTCGCTAAGAAAATGCGCGGTGCGCTTCCTGAAATCTTCGAATAGCCGGATACTCCGGGATTGAGCCGTTTTGGCGGCATTCATCTCCCGTTCATCTTCGTCCATCGTCGCTCTCTCATGCGACTCCTCCTAATTGAATGAAGACGAGCCGGACCTGCTTTCCGGCCTGACCCGCGCGTTGCGGAGAGCGGGGTATTCGGTGGATGCGGCGGCGGATAGCGAGGACAGGCCCTTCAAGGCGCTGGAGATCTACTTCTGCACCATCATTTTCGATGTGATGCTGCTGCGGCGTGCTTGCCTTACACCAAGACCTCTCGGAGCGGACCCACGCCGGGGTCAAACTTCGCGGCCATCTTCTCGCTCATGTTGTAGCGGTCGCAATCGACGCCGACGGACT
>JAGRPD010000325.1 GCA_020439875.1 Verrucomicrobiales bacterium | reverse complement strand
CTCGGCGCAGTCATCGTTCACGTCGCCGCCCTCATCCTGTTTGGTTTGTGGACCGTGGCCCGGCAGTTCCGCCAGCCAGAGGCCGTCTTCGAAGTGCGGGAGTCGCTCAAAATCCCCGTTCAACAAACCCCCCAGCACAAAATGAACGCGGCGCAGCATCAGGCCGCCGCCCCCAAGCCCACGCCGATGGACAAACTCATCAGCACCCGGCCCACCAAGTTTGCCCTGCCCGAGCTGCCTAAGCTCGACCTCCAGCAAATGCTGCCGTTGGACCCGAGCGAACTCGTCAGCGATCAAGTCGCCTCCCTCGTCGGCACCGCAGGTTTTGGCAACAGCGGCACCGGCCTCTCCGGCGCGGGTGGCTTGGGAAAGGCGCTCAGCAAATTCAGTTTCATGGGCATCCAAGCCGAGGGCCAGCGCATCGTCCTCTGTTTTGATGTTTCCGGATCCGTCGTCAACAAAGCCACCGCCAGTGGCATGCCCCTCACCCGCATCAAGGAAGAGACCATCAAACTGCTCGACTCCCTGCCACCCGCCGCTGGCTTTTCCATCATTCAGTTTGTGCGCAACTACAAGCCCTTCAGCCCCCAGCTCGTTCAGGCCACGCCCGCCAATCGGGATGCCGCCAAAAATTGGATCAATACCGAATGGTCCGAGAGCGGGCAGATGGCCGCCGGCGGAAAAGGCGTGCTCAGCCCCAATCCCAACGGCATTCCCGCCGTGTTAGACGCCGCGTTCGCCATGAATCCCGATGTTATATTTCTCATCTCGGACGGCAGTTTTCAGCAAACCTATCCGCAAGACCGCACCGTGCCAGTGGAAGAAGTGGAAAAGCAAATCAAGACCCTGCAAAAAGGTCGTGCCAAAGAAGTGCCCCTTCACTTCATCGGTTTCGAGATGCGCAACGAAGACGAAAACGCCTGGACCCGCATCGCCCGCCGCAGTGGTGGCCGCCTGCGCCAGATCAAACCGTAGGCCGATGCCCGTTGCCGACTCCGATCTCCCACCAGCACCGCCAACGGATGGCGGATGGCGGTGGACTGGGGTGCTGCAGGTGGTGGGATCGGTCGGACTGCTCATGTGGGTATTTGTAGGTGTGGGCAGCGGCCTGCGGCAGGCCGCTCATTGGCACTGGGGCTGGGCTGGCGCAGCGATGCTGAGCACCGCAGTGATGGCGGCTTTGGCGGGGCTGCGCTGGACCCTCATGCTGCGCGTCCAGGGGGTGCGCCTGCCCTGGCATCGCGTCACGGCCGTCAGCATGGCGGGGCTGCTGCTGGATGCGGTGCTTCCCGGAGCGGCAGGCGGGGATGTGGCGCGGGCCTTGCTGCTGCGGCGTCACGGCAGGGTGCCGGTGCGGCTGGGGCTCTTGACGCTGGTGGTGGATCATCTCTCGGGCCTGCTCGCCTTGGTCACCTTGGCCATCGGTTTCACCGCGTGGCGGCGGGATCTGCTGGAGGCCACCCCATTGGGGAAGGCCGGTGTGATTTACCTCGCTTGGTTTTTGCTGGGAGCGGTGGGGTTCACCCTCTTCAGCCTGTGGGCCAGCCATGCCGATCGCATCAAAAAAATGCCCGCTCATCTGCCCGGCACATCGCGGGTGCGGGAGCTGGCGGGAGCCTTTCATGCCTACGCAGGCGCGTGGCGCCAAGGGCTGGCGGCAGCCCTGGTTTCGGTGCCCCTGATGCTGGCGCATTTTACGACGTTCTATTGCGGCGTGCGGGCCGTGGGCGTGCAGGTCGCCTGGGCGGATGTGATGGCGCTGATGCCCGTGGTGGATGCGGTGGCGCTGCTGCCCGTCTCGCTGTCCGGGCTGGGGGTACGGGAGGCGCTCTTCGCCCAGGTACTGGGTCCTGATGCGGCCCCGGGGCTTGCGGCGATCGGATCGCTGCTAGGTCATGCGTGTCTGGCATTGTGCGGTGTTGCTGGTTGGCTTTGGCTTGCTAGCATCCGACGTGATGGATCCTCTCCCGACTCCTGATCGTTCATTGGCTTTGACCCTCGATTCCGCTTTCCTCGGATTTTACACCCACGCAGGCTTTCTCCAGGGACTGGCGGAAGGCGGTTGCTGGCCGGCCGAGATAGCAGGTGCCTCCGCAGGTGCGTTGGTCGGCGGCCTCGTGGCCGCCGGAAACTCGCCCCGCCAGGTGCTGGACCTGCTTTTGAGTTGGGATTTTCGCACCGCCTTTTATGAGGCAGGAATGGTGGTTGGCTTGCCCTTTTGGCCGATTTATCGGCGGCGCTACTCGGGGGCGAGCAAGGGAAATCGCATCCTCGCTTGGTTGAAACGACATCTGGGTGATTTGCGGCTTGAAGACACGGCAATCCCTTTCGGCATCGCGGTCACCAACCTCAGCCGGGTGCGGGCGGAGGTGAAGCGTGAAGGGCCGCTGGCGGAATTGATCGTGGCCAGTTGTGCCTATCCCACCGTGTTGTCGCATCAGGTGGTGGAAGGGGATGCGCTGTGGGATGGCGGCATCGCCCTGAGTCCGCCGTTCATCCACTGGCTCGAATCACCCACGCTGCACCATGTCTTGGCGCATTGCATTGGGGTGTCCGTGGTGCCGCCCGCTTTGAAGATGGGCGTCTCGGACGCCTTTGCGTTGTCTCACGACATCATCGGCGAGGAGTTGTTCGAGCTGCGGCGGCAGAAGATGGCTGAAGCCGGAAAAACGGTGGAACGAGTCGTTACCCCCACCCGGCGACCCAAGGTATTCATCACGGAGCGAGCGGGTCGGGAATTCTTTGAAGCAGGTCGGCAAAACGGATTGCGCACCGCCCGCACTCAGCGCGACGCAAAAACCGCCGCCCACGCCTGAGGGACAAGGACGGAGTCTCCTTGAAACGGGGGGCACCCGCGTGTTGTCGGAGCCCCCGCCGACAACCCTATCAAAATGGCGAAGCCGCACATTATCTCATCATCCCCGTGCGAGCCCTGCCACCGAACCGTTGGTGGAAGGATCGACCCATAAGCACCTGAACAAGCCCTACTCTGTAGGTAGGGGGCATCGACCCCACAGCACCTGAACAAGCCCTTCCCTGTAGGTGGGGGCATCGACCCCACAGCGCCTGAACTAGCCAAGGAAAAGCCAAAGTCCCCCCGCATCCCCTTCCGTCCCCGCATCAGCTTCTCTCGGATCAGGCTTCCCATGGGCAACAATCGGGGCGCAAGGGCGCGAACGATTTTTTGAACCACGAAGGGACACGAA
>JAGRPD010000324.1 GCA_020439875.1 Verrucomicrobiales bacterium | reverse complement strand
ACCAAGGCCAAGGGCTATTATCCGGTATCGGTCTCGGCCCGAACCGTGGTCTACAAGGGCCTGGTTCTCGGCACCGACCTCGGCGCCTATTACAAGGACCTGGAAGACCCGCGGGTCGAAAGCGCTTTCGCCATGGTGCATCAGCGCTTCTCCACCAACACCTTCCCCACCTGGGGGCTGTCCCACCCCTTCCGCATGCTCGCCCACAATGGCGAGATCAACACGGTGCGGGGAAATCGCAACTGGCTCGCCAGCCGCGCCAGCGACTTCCACAACGAAGTCTGGCAGGGAGAAGAATGGCTGCTGAAGGATCTGGTGGACGCCCACAGCTCCGACTCCGCCAGCCTCGACCAGGCGCTGGAGCTGCTCGTCCTCAGCGGACGCAGCCCCACCCACGCCCTCGCCATGCTGGTGCCCAGCGCTTACGGCATCGACCCCACGACCTCTGCGAACGTGAAGGCGTTTCACCAATTCCACGAGTGCTTCAGCGAGCCCTGGGATGGCCCCGCCGCCCTGGTCATGACCAACGGCATGCAAGTCGTCGCCAGTCTGGACCGCAACGGCCTGCGCCCCTCCCGCTGGAAGCTCACCGAAGACGGCGTCTTCGCGCTCGGCTCTGAGGTCGGCATCATTCGGCTGGATGACACTACCGTGGTGCAAAAAGGCCGCCTCGGCCCCGGCGAGATGCTGGAGGTGGATGTCAAACGCGGGCGGGTCCGTTTTGACAAAGAAATCAAAGAAGAACTGGCCGCTCAGCAGCCTTACGGCGCGTGGCTGGAGAGTCATCGCATCGACCTCACTGCGCAGGCCCCGCTGGAGACGGAGGAGCCGCTCGACCTGCTCGGCCTCTCCCAGCGCCAAGCCGCTTTTGGCTGGACCAAGGAGGAGGTGGACATGGTCCTCGTCCCCATGCTGAAGACCGGCCAGGAGTCCGTGTACTCGATGGGAGATGACGTCTCTCTCTCCGTCCTCTCCGAGCGTGCCCGTCTGCTCAGCACCTACTTCCGGCAGCTCTTTGCCCAGGTGACGAACCCGCCCATCGATCCCATCCGCGAGCGCGCCGTCATGAGCCTGGACGTCGTCCTCGGCTGGCAGCGCAATTGGCTCGGTGAGACGCCCGATCACGCCAGCGTGGTGCATCTGACCTCTCCCTTCCTCTACGAGAACGAGTTGGAAAGCCTCAAGCAGCTGGAGAAATTCCCCCATCGCGTGCTCGATACCACCTGGCCCATCGCGGATGGCAGCAAAGGCATGCAGGAGGCTCTCAAGCAGCTTTGCAAAGACGCCGAAACCGCCGTCAAAGAAGGCGTGCGCATCCTCATCCTCAGCGATCGCGGCGTCGATCACCAGCGCGCCGTCATCCCCGCGTTGCTGGCCACCGGAGCGGTGCATCACCACCTCAACACCAAGCAGATCCGCATGCGCCTCAGTCTCGTGGTGGACACGGGAGAGGCCCGCGATACCCACCAGATGGCCTGCCTCTTCGGCTACGGAGCCTCCGCCATCTGCCCGCACTCCGCCTTTGAAACCATCCGCGAGACCCTGCAGCAGGATAAAACCGCTCGCAAACCTCGCCTCGAAGGCCTGACCTACGCCACCGCTCTGAGTCACTTCCGCTCCGCCCTGGAGAAAGGCGTGCTTAAAATCATGAGCAAAATGGGCATCTCCGTGCTCAGTAGCTACACCGGCGCGCAGATTTTCGAAGCCGTCGGCATCGGTGCGGAAGTGATGGACTTTGCCTTCGCCGGCACACCCTCGCAGATCGCCGGCATCGGCTTTGAAGAGATCGCCCGCGAGGCTCTGGAGCGCCATGCCGCAGGGTTCGCCACCGCTGTGCCCGATACCGGGGACGAGGCCCCCGTTGCCCTGGGAGACCCTGGCTATTTCCGCAGCCGTCGCGACGGTGAAATGCACGCCGTCACCGGGCCGGTGATCAAAAACTTCCACACCTTCGTCAAGAGCGGCAACAAGGAGGACTACCAAGCCTACCTCGATGCTCAGCTCGAGAACCGCCCCGTGGCGCTGAAGGACCTGCTCGACTTCGTCCCCTCTGAGGACGGCCCCATCCCGATCGAGAAAGTGGAGCCCGTGGAAGACATTCGTGTCCGCTTCACCACCGCCGCCATGTCCCTCGGCGCGATCAGCCCCGAGGCGCACGAGCATCTCGCCATCGCCATGAACCGCATCG
>JAGRPD010000323.1:5833-13138 GCA_020439875.1 Verrucomicrobiales bacterium | reverse complement strand
TTAGGTTGGGAAATTCCGCCGCTCCTGCAGGAAGCACCCTGCGCTGCCAGGCCTCGCTCACGCTCATCGGGCGCACCGCCAACGCGCCGAACTCATGAAGTCCGTCCGGTTCCGATTCGCAATCCAATCGGCAGGAAAACTGGCCGTCTTCTCTTTCGGACACGTCCCAGTAAAAGTGCGCTTCGGCGATGGCGCGGCGTGTCTTCAAACATTGCCGTTTCCAGGCTTCATCTTCTTCGATGGCGGCTGACCTTGACTCGAGCAGGTAGGGCGTGAGCAGATCGGCGAAGAGCATCTCACCCGCGCTCTTCTTGCTGGCGGACAAAATTTTTTCGACGCCGTGAGTGGAGCGCTTGGCGGTGAACCCGACACTGAACTCCACATTGCGATGCCATGCGGAGGTGGTGGCGTTGTGAGATCCAAGCCGCCAGTGGGTGTTCCAGCCTGCATCCATGACGAGGCATTTGGCGTGCAGGCCCTGCAACAGGTCGTCCACATCCTCCTCGCCCACGCTCGCCTGGCGGTGCAGTGTGTGCAGGCTGGCGCATTTTTGGAGGCAATCGAGGGACAAGGCATCGAGGGATTCCTGGCGTGAGATCAGGTGGATCTCATTGCAGGATTGCTGAGCCTCGCGCAGCCAGCTTTCGTTGAGGAAGGGGGACACCGCCAGCATGCGGTCGATCTGGTAATCAAGTGGGTTGACGGGAGTTTGCGCGGGGTCAAATCCCGTGGGCTGAAACAAAAACTCACCCGGTTCGAATTCGTCCGGCATCTCAAACTCCACACGGCGCAGCTCTTCGGCCATTCTTTCCACCGATTGACGACGATGCTCTGGCAAATCACGGCAGGCCAACGAAGGCAGCGCCTTCACGAAGTCGGCCAACGGATGATTTTGGGCGTAGGCACGCTGACGATCATCACGGTAGTCACCCTCCAAAGCCACCGCCAGATCCCAACTGCGATCCATGGTCAGATTTCGGCTCATCACCAGCACGCGATAGCGCACCTGGCCTGCTTTGCGTTCCTCTTCTTCCTCGTCGTCACCGCGAAACACGAAACGCAAGATCCAGACTTTGGGATGAAACACGCCTTCACGATGCGGAGCCAGCACCTCATGCACGCAGGGCTCCATCAACTGTGACAGACGGGGAAAGGAGCCGGACAATGCGACTTGGCCGGCCTGGCAGAAGACCGTGAGTTGGCCCGCGTGGCGGCGCAGGGCCGCCAACAGCGCGACCGGATCCGGCGTTTCGTTTTCCTCCCACCGTCCCGCCTGCCTCATGAAGGCGAGCGGCACCATGATGAGGCTCTCCAGATCCAGGGAATACGTGGTGCCCATGGCACCGTCGAGCGACCATCCGCAGGGCGGGGCAAGCAGGTCGTGAAAAAGCTGGCGGCTGTCGGGAGGGAGCATGGTCAGTCCTTTCGCTTCAGTCCCTCGGCAATGTCGTCCAACAGCGTGCGGGTGATGCCCCAGCGGAAATCGAGCTGTGCGGTGGCGGAGGCTCCATTCCAGCGCTGCCGCGCCGTGGCATTGGTGAGCCGGGCCAGCGCGCCTTTCAACTGCGTCTCCCGCGTCTCGATCAAACGGCGCGCGCCTCGGGAGTCGGCCAGCCGCCCTGCATCCGCGCCTAGCGCCAAGAGGATCCATTGTTCGCAGAAGTCACGGGTGCGGGGACTCACCCGCGGATTCATTTCCCGAATGAGATTCCAGAATTCCAAGCGATCCCAGGCCCGCAGGGCTGGCGCGTCTGCGGCGAGCGACTCCGTCCATTCTTGAAACTGGCTGCGGTGGTCGAGCGCGTATTCGGAAAACGCATCACCGCAGCGTTCCGCCAGCATCACATTGTAGAGCAGCGCCGCACCGTGCATCAGCTCCGAGAAACAACGCGCGTGCATCAACTCGATGCGATGCCGCTCCGGCAGGTTATCAAAGTCAGGATGAAACCAGACAAAAGGCGCGTCCCCGTGCGGACGCTGCCGCTGGGTCAGCTCCGCCAGCAGCGATGCGCGCGTGCGGCGTCCGGTGATGATGCGGTCGCGCAGATACTCCGCCTCCACCCGGCGTAGGGCGAGCGAACAGACACTGGGAAAGTCCGGCGCTGCATCGGGCAAGCCGCCGTGCCAGGGCCCGGAGTGGCGGTCGTCATGTTCGTCATCGCGGGCCTCGCCACGGATCGCATGCTGATGGGTGCGCACTCTGCGCCGGTCCGCCAAGTCGAAGTAGTCGCGGCGGGATCCTTGAAAGCTGCGAATGCCCCAGGTCCCGAGTCCAGCCCAATAGACGTCACTCGGCAAGCGCTTGAGGTTTTGTCCCGCGCGCTGGCCGATGTTGCCCTTGCGATCCTCCGATTGGCGGATGGCCTCGATCAAATTCAGCTCCATCTTGCGGCTGCGGCGCGGCATCCGGGAGGCGGGTGTGCTCTTGGCCTCCAGCTCGCGGAACAGCCAGGGCACGATGAGGAAGTAGCGTGCCCGGGTCATGATGGTGCTGGTGCCGGGGAAAAAACGGTCGGCCAGCGCATCGCGCACGGTGCCCAGGCCCAGTTCGTCCAGGGTGCCCTTTTCCCGAAACCCATCGATCACTTGGAGCATCCTCTGCCGTTGGGCTTCCGAATGATCGAGCCAGGCGATGAGGGAGGATGGCATGGAAGGTGAATGGATCGGGCGGGGTGCTTAGGTAGCACTTTTGGTGATCCGGGCAAGCGTGATTGATGGGAGTGCCTTCGGCGGTTCGCCGGGGGGGCAGCCCCAAAGGACGGCAGGTACTCCCTTCAATCAGGAGCAGTTACGGCTTTCCGTTTTCGTAGAGCTGGGCGATCTCGGAATCGGTTAGCGCGGCGCTGAGGAGGGCGAATTCGTCGAGGCTGCCGTTGAGGTTGCGGACGACGAATTCGGGGTCCTTGCGGTAGGCGGGCTCGCTCCAGTTGCAGAGGGAGGCGGCGCCGATGCGGACGGTTTCGACGCGATACTCTGCGGGGATGGTTTCGCGGCTGACGGGTTGGCCATTGAGGTAATGGGCGACCTCTCCGCGCTCCAGGTCATAGACGGTGGCGAGCATGATCCACTGGCCGCTTTGCTCGGGTGTCCAAACGGGGGGCGAGAGGAAGATGTGTTTGTCGGGATGGCTGCTGGTTCCGATGTCAAACCGCTTCACGGAGAAGAACAGGCGGCCGTCCTCCATGATCTGCCAGTGCGGTTCACCGAGGTCGTGGCCGTCGGTGAGGAAGAGCGAGTTGAAACGCCGGTCGAGGCTGTTGATCTTCACCCAGGCGAGGAAGGTGAGTGAGCCGTGATCGTCCGGCACTTGCAAACGCACGCGGCTGCCGGTGGGGCTGAAGTCGAGCGCGGAGTCGGGGCGGCCAAAGCGGTCGGTGGTGGCGGCTGCGGCGACGATGGCCCCGTCGAGCGTTTCTCCCGCATGGTTGTTGAGGCGGCGATTTTCGGAGGCTTGCGCATCCATGGTGTAGTGAATGAGGACGCGCGGATCACGGTTGAGTTTTTGTTGTTCGCCGAGGGCACTCTGCAGGCGGGCGTTGAGGGATTCGATCCGTCGTTTGCCGAGTTCTTCGATGCCGAGGTAAGTGGTCGGGGAAGTGGGAAGCGGGGCGTTGTTGGCAGTCTGCCAGATGCTTTGGCCTTCGGTGAGGAACTGCTTGGGCGAGTGCGGCGGATGCCACTCGACTTTGCCGTCGAGCACCTGGACTTCGGCCGCGCCTTCGGAGACGGAGACGCCGAATTCAGTGCCGAGATCGACCACTTCGCCCGCCGGGGTGCGCAGGCGGAAACCGATGGCGGGTTCGGGAACGCGGGCGCGCACTTTGCCTTGGTGCACGGTCATTTCCATGGCGGAAAGCAGTTCGAACTCGGACTCGCCTTCGATCACGATGTTGACGCCGCTGAACAGCTCCAACTGCGCCGCGCCGGAGGTGAGGTGGACGCGGCCGGCGGGAACCAACGCGCCCTCTGCGAGCGGGCGATCCCAGACGGCATCGACCTGACTGGAAACGACGCCGAAGCCGCTGGCGGTGGTTTCGGCGGCGGGCTCGGGAGAACGGGAGGATTGCCAAAACAGCGCGCTGATGGAGAGCAGGGCGGCGAGGGAGGCGGCGAGGGCGAAGGCGCGGGTGGCGGTGAAGGAGGGGCGTCGCAGTGAGGTGGCTTTTGGAGTGGCGAAAGGAGTGACGCCACTGCGGCTGGCGGCGTGGAGCATGAGGTGCAGTTTTTGCCGGGCGTAGTAGGCGCGGCGGGCGGCGGGATCGACGTGCAGCTCGGCTTCGAGGCGGAGGAAGTCCGCTTCGGAGAGGTCGCCATCGAGCAGGGCGTCGATGAGTTGATCGCGTTCTTGGGGAGTCATGACGCGGGTTCGTTGGGGGTGAGGGCGCGTTCGATGCAGGTTTGCAGGGTGGCGCGCAGGCGGTGCAGGGTGACGCGCAGTCCGCCCACGCTGCGTCCGTGCTGCTCGGCAAAGGCCTGCAGGGTGCCGTCCTGAAAATAGCGGTGCAGGATGAGCTGCTTGTCGGCGGGCCGCAGTTTGTTGAGGCATTGCTCGAGCGCGGCCTGGCGCTCGTCGAAGTCGTCGGGCTCTTCGGCGAGTTCGCGGGTCATGACGCTTTCGAGTTCATCGGAAAAGGTGAGGCCGAGTCGGGCGTCGCGGGCCTGCTGCTTGCGGTAGTTCAGCACCTCAAAGCGGGCGATGCTGAAGGCCCAGGCTTTGAAATGGGTGCCGAGTTCAAAGTCGTCCCGCTTTTGCCAGAGGGTGGCGTTGGTCTGCTGGGCGACATCATGCGCGTGCGAATCCCCCGGCATGAGCGACTGCACGTAATGCCGCAGCGGCAACTGGATGTCAGTCAGCAGCGCAACGATTTGCGATTCTCGATCAGCAGAGTCCATGACGGCGATTCAAGGGCAAATGCCGCCGGGAGGGGAAGCGTTAACGCGCAGAAGGCAGATTTTTCGTGGGCGACGATGACGTGGTGGCGGTTTCCGTGCCGGGCGTTGGTTCTCTTTGGATTGAAGAAAATACCGCGAGTCGAGGACTGGTGGTGTTTCGATTCGGGGTCCGTCATTTTTATTCGTGACTCTTGCTGATCGGCTGTGATAGGCAGCGATCTGTTATGGGAAAATCGTCTGGATCAAGAATTTGGGGAGGCATTGCTGTGGGAACTCTTTTGGTATTGTTTCTGACTTGGCGGCAAATCCGACCCATGCTGGAGAATCAACGCGAGCGTCCGGTGGTTGCTGAAACAGAACTCCAAGGCGGCGGACGTTGGTTGGTGCACGAGATCAAACTCGCCACGGAGGCAAAGATTGAGCGGCCACACGCCCCAATTGGATCCCTGGAATCGGCAGGCACGGGAGCACGACATATGCCTTTGGCGGAATGGAGACGAAGACGAACCTTCGGGACGGGCAATTCGAGTCTGGCACCTTTGCCTATCAGGGATCGATTCCAGCTCTGATGCTGGTTTTTCAGGTCGTGAACGAGGATGGGTCGAACGTGGTGTCTGATGTGATGGGGGTGCTTGGGACGCGATTTTTTCTCGAGCGCGAGGAAACGCGGTTTCGTGCTGCGCGGGAATTCGGCGTTACGTCGTCAAAGAGCGCCAAGGTCGAGGTTCAGGTCGAAGACGGGGCCGGAGGCTGGCTTTCGATGGACGGCCCCTTGTTTTCGGACTCGGAAGACGGAAGGGCGATGGCCGCGCGTTATGCCTTTCCCCGGCAGAGCAAAGAGATTCGGCTGCGGCTGATGCTGAATGGCGAGATGGAGGGCGAACTCGCCTTGCCCAATCCCGGATACAAAGCGGCTGCTGAGATATTCAGCCCGGTTGCATTGCCTGCCCGTGCGCCGATCCGGGATGGAGAGCTTGTACTGACGGAAATGGCTGCGGTAACGCCGGTCCCTTATCCGAGGTTGGAAGTGGAGTCTTCCGTGTCGCCGTCGAACGGGTTTGTGATGAGCACCACAGTGTCCGATGCGTGGGGAAACATCTATCCGCAGTTTCGCGAATCTCATTTGCTCCCGGGTGTGAAGATGCTGCGAATCGATGCCGTTGTCGAACGACGGGCTTCACGGTTTCCGTATCGCCTGGCAGATGTGCGGGTGCTTGGGACGGCCAAGCCTACGGCTGCGGGTCAATGGAACACCCAACTGGCGGACGGCGGAAGCGCCGCAGGGCTGACTGAGTTGGAATTGCTGCCTCCAGATGCACCGGTCGAGGAAGTCGCGGTGAAAAAGAAGCTCGGTCGGTCCAGCTCCACTTCCGGTGATGAACCCCTGGCCTGCACGATTGTGTTCCGGGGTGAAATGTCCGAACTCGACTGGGCGGCCTTTGAAGCGGCTCACAAGACGATGGAGTGCCGATTGTTTGTTCAGGGTAAACCGGTGGATGGCAGTTGCCGGCCGAGTTCCGTCAGCTACAGCAAAGTTGGTGGTCGGGTGAAATTGGAAGGCCGCTACCACTGGCTCGGAGCGCTGCCTGAAAGAGTGGAGTTGACGGTGGGGATACCGCTTCGCCTGCCTGCGGATCACGTTCGATTCGAAACGGCTGTGCCGCCCCCTGTGAAGTCTGACCGCCCGGGAAAGGTGCGCGTGAAAGGAGGAATGCGGCAATGATGGAAATGGCGGGTTCTCGGATGACGGCCTTCTGGCCGTCGAATCGTGCGGCCATGCTGCGAGGCGATGTGGGAGCACGGAGAAGAATCGCCGTCGAGCTTGGAGGTTAGTTTTTCAGGAAGGCGATCACGTCGGCGAGGTCTTGGGTTGTCAGGGTGGCTTCGAGGCCTTCGGGCATGAGGGAGGCGTTGGTGCTTTGCAGGGCTTGGATTTCGGTGCGGAGGACGGGGCGCAGACTGGCGTCGGGCAGCTTGAAGGTGATGCTGGTGGCGTTCTCTGAAGCGATGAGGCCGAACAATTGCTCGCCACTGCGCAGGGTGCAGGTGTAGGCATGGTAGCCGGGCTGGATGTCGAGATTCGGATCGAGGATGTTGATGAGAATCTTCTCCGCCGGATGCGCGGCCACGGTGCGCAGGTCGGGTCCGATCGGGAGACCTTCGTTGCCGATTTGATGGCAGGCGGCGCAGGCGCGCTGATACACGGTGTGACCGCGGGTGGCATCGCCCTTCAACTGCAAGGCGGCGCGATGAGCCTCCACCACCTTGGCGCGACTCGGTGAGGCGGCGGCATTCAGGAGGCGGGTGGCGGTTTGCTTGATCTTTTTATCGGGATGGGTGAGCAAGCGCGTGCGGCGGGTGGGATCCAGATCGGCCGGGCGCAGCGTGCCTTTTTCCACGGCGGTCAGCAGG
>JAGRPD010000323.1:0-5653 GCA_020439875.1 Verrucomicrobiales bacterium | reverse complement strand
AACGTCTTGGCGGCATCCCGATGTGAGGCGTCGCGAATGAGGGCTGAGGCGGCGGCGATTTTTTCGGCTTCGGGGGCGCTTGCTGAAGCGACGATGGACGCGGCTTGCTCAAACGCGGGGCGCAGTCGGTTTCTCAGCGCGGGCGGTGCGTCGGTGAGTTGTTCAGCCAATGCGGCGAGGGCGGGCCAGCGTTGATTCGAGTCTGAGTTGGCGAGGCTGCGGTCGATGAGTTTGGCGGCGATCTCATCCCGATGCGTGGCCAGCGCGAGCTGAAGGATGGGACCCGGATCGGTGGAGGCGTTCGCGAGTTGATCCAGATGCGGCAGGGCGGAACTCAGGGCGGCGGTGGTGATGAAGGGCTCGCTTGCGGTGGATTCGAGCAGGGTTGCGAGCGTCTTGCCCGCTTCCGGTTGGGACCAGGCTCCGAGACTGAAAGCGAGCTGCATTCTCACTTTGGGATCGGGATCGTTCACGAGCGCGATCACGGCCTTGAGGACGCTTTCATTGTCGGAGAAGGATTCGGCGAGTTGCAGCGCGTTTTCACGGACGCCGGGGTGGTTGTCGGTGAGGGCCTGGATGACTTGATCGGGCTTGAGCGTGCCGGTTTGATGGAGCGTCCACAGCATTGTGGCCCGGCCCACCGGTGATCGTGGTGCAGGCGTCTCGATTGCACCCCTTTTTTCCCAAAGAAGCATCTGCTGGGCTTTGTCGCGCACCCAGCCGTTGGGCGATCCGAGCTGCTGCGCCAGTGCCGCCGCATCGAGATCGGCGAGCTTGGGGATCGATCCCTGTGGCGCGCCTTTTTTCACGATCCGATAAAGGCGGCCTTTGTCCTCGCCGAGCCGGTAGTGCGGCAGGAGTTCTTCTTTTCCCTCCGGCGGCAGCCACTGCGGATGCTCAATCATGTAGCGATACATGTCCGCGATCCACAGTGCGCCGTCGGGACCGGTGCGGACCATCACGGGGCGGCACCAGCGGTCTTCACTGGCGAAGAAATCCGGCTCGCCCTCTTTGCCGACGCGTTCCGCCGCGAAGGTCACGCCGCTGGGGGTGAGGCGCAGTTGCTGCACGAGGTTGTGAAACGGTTCGCAGATGAAGGCGCGCGTTTCATGGGTGCCGAACAGCCGGCTGTCGCGATAAATCATGCCGCCGCAGGCCGAGGTGTAGCGACCCGCCTGCTGGAAGTTGTGGTAGCGTTTCTCCGGTGTGCTGGCGGGATAGACGGGTGGATTTGAGCCACCGGGGAGCTGCACGCGCCCGTCCGGCGCGGCGAGGTGCGGGTTGCGGCCCAGGTAGTGCTCGGGCAGCACGTAGTGCCAGAGCGGGTGCGAGTTTTGCGTGCCGAACCAGTGGCCCCAGTCGTCGCGATTGCGGCCAAACTGCGTGGGTCCGCTCTCGGGTTCGATCTCGCCACTGTCGGGATGAATGCGAAAGTCGCGACTGCCGATCACGGTGTCCTGACCGGTGCGGGTGGAGTGCAGCTTGGTGTCGGTGCCGTATTTTCCGTGGTGACCTCCGGCGGCCACGTAAACCCAACCGTCCATGCCCCAGCGCAACCCGTTGGCGCGAAGCTGCTGGTTGCCTTCCGAGAGGCCGGTGAAGAGTACTTCCTTCTGGTCCATCTTGCCGTCGCCATCGGTGTCGCGCAGGAACAGGATGTCGGGCGCGGCGGTGACGATGACGCCATCGCGCCAGGTGAGGATGCCGTTGGGAAAATTCAGTCCGTCGGCGAACAAGGTCGATTGATTGTACACGCCATCGCCGTCCCGATCCTCCAGCACGCGCACCCGACCGCCGCTGGCACCGTCTTCACCGAGCCCGAGCGGATAGTCTGCCATCTCCACCACCCAGAGCCGTGCCCGCGTGTCCCAGTCAAAGGCCACCGGGTCCAGCACGAGGGGCTCCGTGGCCACGAGTTGGGCTTCATACCCCTCCGGCAAATGAAGCGCTTTCAGAGCCTGCGCGGGTGAGAGCGGTTCGGAATCGGGTCGGGCCGCGATGGGTGCCGGCACCACGCGATCCGCCGCTTTAAAATGCGCCGCCACTTGCTCTGCGGACAAGGCCGAGGCGTAAACCGCGATCTCATCCATCTTGCCTTCGAAGCCCGCGAAGCGATCGCTGCGGCCACCGAAGAACACCTCGTCGGCTTTCTCCGGCAGCGTCCACGCGAGATCGTCCGCTTCGATCTCGACCACGCCATCGAGATAAACCGTGAGCCTTTCTCCATCGCGAACCAGCGCGACATGATGCCAGTCACGCTGGGCGAGCTGGGTCTTGCCCCGCACCACCTTGCCCACGCCATTGCCGGTGTAGAAAAAGAGTTTTCCGGCAGCCGTGTCCTTCGCGGATCCGCCGATTCCCAAATGCTCGCCCAACGCCCGTGCATCGCCATCGACCCCACGGGAAAACAGGTAACCGGTCACGGGTCTCGCATCGGTGGGGAAGGCGTTCCAAAACCAGAACTCGGTGCTGTATCGCTCTCCCAGCTTGGGCGTCGTCGCCCGCAGCCGCCCACCCGCGAAGTGCACGGAGCGATTGACGCGATCTCCGCTGATCGCAGCGTGGGGTCGTGGCGCAGCGGAAATGGCACCGCCTTCGTGAACCACACCGGGCAGGCCCAGGGCGATGCCGTCCTCCAATCGCCCGCGAGTTTTTTCCATCAGACTCGCAGGTTGATCCCCCGCCAAATCGTCCAGCGGCCAAAAGGCCACCGGCTTGTCCTTCAAAACGCTGCGGCGATACGGCGTGTCGTTCTGCGCCGTGATGGGGAGCCTCCGCGTTCCCTTTAGATCTTCCAATAGGCGCAGCAATCCCTCCACGATCTTTGGTTCCGCCGTTTCCTCCAAGCCCGCCGTGCGCGCGGGCCAGGTGGTGTAGCCGCCCAGCCGGTGCTGCTCGGGCGGGGGAATGTACCCTTCGGCACCGTTGGCGAGTTCGATGTTGAAGGTGGCGGCGAACGGACTCTGCGCCTTCAGCTTCAGCCCGGTGATGCCATAGACTTCGTTGGGAATGGCGTTGATCGCGAGATCGCCGATGCGCAGGCTTTGCAGCACGAGTTCGGTCCGGGGATTGGCGTGAATCCATTCCGCCTGCTCGGCATAGACTTCTTCTTTGGACTTTGGCACTGCATCACCCCGCTGCGCGTTGATGGGATCGGCCCAGGCCAGCCGCGCCTCGGACGGCGTGCGCCTTCCCAGCTCCAGCTTGGTTTCAGCCATCGCCACATCGGTCTCCGCGCGATGTTGGATCGTCTTCCACAACGTCGCCGCCACCTGGGTGATTCCTTCCGCATACTGCTCGCGGCTGAAGCCCTCGCGTTTCGGCAGGCTGTAGTCCATCCAGTGCAAGTCACCGCTCGTCCCTTGGGAAACGATGCCCACGGTGCCCGCGCCACCCACAGCCTTTTCCAAACCGCGCGCCAGTTCGCCGAAGTAATCCGCCGAAAAACCCGCGCCACTGCCGAAGTAATGCATCGAGTAATTCGCCAGCACACAAATCGGCTCGCCGTCCTTCGCATCGACGAAACTCAGCAGGGACAACTGCGGATCAATCGGGCCCGCAGGTCCGGTGAACTCCGGATTTTGGTAACCCGGATGCATCATCGCGCGCACCGTTTTTTCACCAAACGGATCGACCGCCATCTTGTCCGAGCGCCGAATCCAGCGGCGGCAGTTGGTGAATTCCGGCGCATCGACCTGCGCCCAACCCACCTTCGCGGGTCGCCGTTTTCCGTGCGCTTCCACAATCGCCCGCACCACCTGGGGAATCATTTGCTCGGTGTAGGTTTCGTCCTTCCGGGTGCCGAGGCACATCGACATCGTGCCCGGTGCGGAATGCGTGTGCGTGGCGGAGATCAGGATTCGGTTCGATGGGATGCCCACTTGTTGCGTCACGCCCGCCTTGATGGCGTTGCAGACATCGGTCGGCAGCATGCAGGAATCGACCACGCACAGCGCAATCGTTTCTCCGCCCGATTGCATCACCAGCGCCCGCGCAAAAAGCGGATCTTCGACCCGTTCCCACAGCGCCTGGATGAAGCCGCCATTGCGGATGGCGGGCAACTTTTTCGGCGAGACGTCCACCACCGCCGCACCCGCGCGCAGGTCCTCCGAGGCGGACAAAGCAAACGGGAAACTGCAGGCGGCGAAAACAACGGCGATCCAGGTTGGCAGGCGCATCGGGAGAAAACGCGAATCGGCGGCACCGCATTGCGCCGATCCGTGCGCCGGGTGGTTCGGCCTGAAGCCGGTGGGTCAAGGCCAGTTCAACGCCGTTTCGCCTCGCGGGCAAAGACGCAATCTTGTGGAAAAGAGCCCCAAGCTTTGGAAGATCCACCCCTTTGCCGATGGCAACGGCCGCATGGGCCGCCTGTGGCAGACGCTCCTCCTCAGCCGCTGGGATTCCCTCTTTGCCTTTCTGCCCGTCGAGACGGTGATTCGCGAACGCCAAGCGGCTTACTATCGGGTGCTGGGAGCCTGCGACAAAGCGGGGAATTCCACCGCCTTCATCGAATTCCTCCTCGACGCACTTCTCACTGCCCTGCGCGAGGTCGCCGCCACCGACCAAGTCGCCGACCAAGTCACCGATCAAGTCGCTGCTCTGCTGAGGGTGCTCCAAAGCGGTCCCCTCAGCGCGATCTAGTGTCTGCATCGTCTGCGGCTCTCCCACCGTCCCACGCTTCGCGCCAACTCCATCAACCCCGCGCTCGAAGCCGGTCTGATCGAGCGCACCATCCCCGAAAAACCCAACAGCCGCCTCCAGAAATACCGACTCACCGCCGCGGGACGACGCCACCTTGACGCAAGCCAGCGCTCCCGGAAGCACCGCCTTGTTGAAACGTCATGAGGGCGGGTCGCCCTCAATACGCCTGCCTGCGGATCAGTGCCGATCACTCGGACTTCAGCCGCTTGATGCGCAGGTCTTTCCAATACACACGTTTGCCGGCTTCCCAATTTTTTCCCTGGTGAACCTGCAGGCCGATGGAGCCAGTGGGCTCGGTGACTTCCAGGGCCTTGGTCGCATCGAAGCCGGGGTGGGTGGTCTTGGCGGCGTTGAAGCGGCACACTTTGAGGCCGTTCACCCAGGTCTCGATCACTGGCAGCTCTCCACCAGTGCAGCGGATGCGCATCCTGTTCCACTCGTCCGGCTTCCAGGCGGCGAGCCATTCCTCCTGCGTGCAGCATTCCTCATACACGCCTTCCGGCCAGTTTTTGGTGCGTTCATCGACGGCCATCACCAGCGCGGGTTTTTCGGGATCAATGCGTGAGAAGCCAAAGGGCCGAAACGGCACGCTGTAGGGTTTGGTCTCCAGTCGGATGTGACCGACGCTGCCGTGGTCGTGGTGATCCACATACACCTGCCAGCCGCCGCCGCGTTCGTCGGTGCGAATGAAAACGCCGCTGTCCGGACCCCAGTCGGGTTTGAGGGACAATTCGAGGTCAAACTCGGAAAACGTTTCGTCGGTGAGTAAAAAACCTCCGTTGCCGGATCCGGGCGGGCCTTGCTCGCCAAAGATGACGCCATCCTCCGTGACGCCCCAATGGCCACCGGTGCCATGCTGACCGCGCTCCTTTTGCAGATGCCAGCCCGTGAGGTCTTTGCCGTTGAAAAGCGGGGTCCAGTCGTCCTCCGCCGCGATGGCAAGCGCGGTGAT
>JAGRPD010000028.1 GCA_020439875.1 Verrucomicrobiales bacterium | reverse complement strand
GGGGGGGGGGGGAGGGGGAGAGGGGTGGGGAGGGGGGTGGAGGCGGCGGTGGGGGTGGCGGCAGGGGGTGTCTCTCGCATTTGCAGAGGGATGGGATCGCTCTGCAGGGTGACGTACTGCTTTTTGCTGGGGCTGAAAAAGGTGAAAGCAAAGGGAGGCACCTGCTCTTGATGGGACTCGGGGACGATGACGGTGGTGTAGGTGACGGTCTGCGGTAGGGCGGCGATGAGAGCGGGGTCCATGCCGGTCTGAGCGATTCCGAAACGCCGGGCGGGATAGGTTTTCCAGCCGGTGGGATCGGTCAGAGTGGGAGCGGTGATGGCATCGAAGTTTCCGGAGCCTTCGATGGTGAATTCGAGGGTGATGGGGGAGCCGATCTGCATGTCGGGATCGGGATTGGAGAGGGTGCGGAGGGTGAAATCTCCGACGGCACCGGAAAAATTGGCGGGTTTGCCTGCGGTGGGCAGATCGAGGACTTGGACGGTGATGGTCTGGGTGCGGACGTCTTCTTTGCGCGGCTCACCGAAGGGGAAGCCACCAAAGGGGGAGCCGGGGCGTGGGCGGTTGAGCATTTCTTCCACCAGCAGTTCCATGGAGGCGGGGCCGACAGTGGCTTGCCCGACCCGCATGGGGGCGAGGGTGCTGCGGAAAGTGTAGATGTTGTAGCCGATGCCGTTGACGACGTCTTGGCTTTGCTCATTTTGCTGAGGGAAGCGCTGGATGGCGAAGTTGTCTTTGTTGATCTCGATGAGGCCGATGCGGCGCAGGATGAGGGCTCGTGGAACGTGCAGCTCGGCGTAGATGGGGATGACCTCACCGAGGTAGATCTGCGTTTTTTCCAAGCGCAGCTGCATCAGCGGCTGCATGGCGGGGTCTGAGGTGGCTTCGGGGGTAGGCGTTTCGCCACCTTGCAGGACTTTGAGGCGGATCTCGTTGGTCTCATGCCGCTCGCCATTGACCCACACTTCCTGGGGGGCGATGACAAACTCTCCCGGCTCCTGGCCTGCGAGGCCCCAGCTGTAGGTGGCGGCGGAGGTGGTGATGCCGCTGCTGGAGCGGATGATTTCCTGCCCGGTGACGACGGCGGAGTTTTGCCCGACTTGCAGGGGGAGGCGGAGATTGATGTGACGATCTGCCCGGCCCTCATGCACGGTGATTTTGTATTCGAGGAGTTGATTGGGGCGGGCCTGGGTGGGGGTGATGCTGGCCTCCACGCGAACCTCAGCGGACACGGGTGAGGCGGCGAGGAGGCTGAGGATGAGGCCGAGGGAGAGGTGGCCGATGAGGCGGCGAAAAAAGGGCGAGACGTGAGGCATGGCGAGGTGGGGCGAGAGGGGGCTCACCAGTCTTTGCCACGGGCGGCGTTGTGGCGTTGCTGGTTCATGCGGGCGGACTTTTGATCGTCGGCGTAGATGCGGAGGAAGGTGCGGGCTTCATTTTCGCTGAAGCCAGTTTCCTGGCGGCGGTCGCCGTCGGAGAATTTCATGGCGTTTTGGCTGTCGCTGTTCGGATCGGGCGCGCCCTCGGTGCCGGCGGTGATTTGGCCTTCGGGCAGCTGCTGGGCTTCGCGTTCTTGCTGGCCTTCTCCGGGTTGGCCTTTGGCGGTCTGGCCGCCGGAGCCATCCTCTCCGTCCTTCCCATTTTTGCCTTTGCGGCCGTTGGGGTCATCGCCTTCCTCGCCGCCCTGGCCTTGCTGACCTTGTTTGCCCTGCTGGCCGTTTTGGCCTTGTTGACCTTCTTCGCCTTCCTCTCCCTCTTGCCCTTGCTGGCCCTTTTGGCCTTTCTGACCCTGACCTTGCTGGCGTTGTTGCTGCTGTTGTTTGAGGATTTCTTCGATCAAGCGATCCAGCCGATCCTGCACAAAATCACGATTTTCCCGCAGGGCTTCGTTGGCGGGATCGGCGGTGAGGGCGGCTTTGAAATGGCGCAGGGAGTCGCGCCAGGCTTTCAAGGTAAACTGAGGCATCTTGGCGAGGTTTCGATCTCCCTGATCATAAAGGCTGTGGGCTAGACCCTGATGCGCGGAGAGACGGGTGGTGGTGTCTTGAGCGGCGAGGGCTCGGCTAAAGGCGGCCACGGCGCGATCGTAGTCTTCCAAGCGGTAAGCGGCGGTGCCGAGGCCGATCTCGATGGCGGGGCGTTGCTCGCTGGGAGGGTCTTTTTCCAGCAGGGCCTCGTAGCGCTTCAGGGCATCCTCACTGTGGCCGGAGTCCAGGGCGGTGGCAGCGGCGGAGGCTTCGGAGCGAGTGGAATGGGTGACGTCATGCCACCATTTGGCTTGGGCCTCAGGCGCGCTGAGGCCGATGCCCAGGCTGACACCGAGGCTGATGCCAAGGAGGGCCGGTGCGGAGGCGGGACGGCGAGTGGGGGTGTGCGCGGGGGCGTTGGAGGGGCGTAGCATCCAGGCGAGCAGGAGCAGCAGCAACCCGGCGGAGAGGGGCCATTGATAGCGCTCGATGGGTTTGGTGGAGGTTTTGGTCTCGGTCTGGTGGCGATCCAGCACGGCGAGTACCTGGCGGATGAGGCGTTCGTCGAGGGTGCGGCTGTCGAGTTTCAAATAGTGTCCTCGGGTGCGGTGGGCGACTTCTTTGAGCGGCCCGCTTTCTAGTCGGGTTTTGACGACGTTGCCATTGGCGTCTCGCACCCAATCGCCGGGGCGCTGCGGATCGGGATCGGGAATGAGGCTGCCGGTGTCGGTGCCGACACCGATGGTGAGGACGAGGATCTGGCTCGCGATGGCTTGTTCGATGGCTTTTTCCAACTCCACGTCGGCTTCGCCCCCGTCGCTGAAGATGACGAGGCCGTGGTTGCTGGCGGGACTTTTGGAAAAGGTCTCCACGGCGAGGGCTAGCGCGGTGCCTAGCTCGCTGCCACCTCGGGGGATGGAAAAGATGTCGAGCGCCTGAATCGACTCCAAGACGGCCTGATGATCGGTGGTGAGGGGGGCCTGGAGGAAGGCATTGCCGGCGAAGGCGATGAGGCCGACGCGATCTCCGGGGAGCAGGGCGAGCAGGTCCTGAGCGGCGAGTTTGGCGTGGGTGAGCCGATCGGGGCGGATGTCATCGGCGAGCATGGAGCGGGAGGTGTCGATCGCCAGCAGGATGTCGCGTCCGCCTTCTTTTTCGGGCAGGTTTTCCTCCCCCCAGCGGGGGCCACAGAGGGCGGCGATGATGAGGCTGAGGGCCATGATTTGCAGGCTGAAAATAAGCCAGCTGCGGAGGGCGGACTGGCCGATGACCAGCTGCTGGCGCAGACGGGGCGCGATGAATCCCTCCACCGCGCGCCGTCCGAGGTGGTCGGAGACGAGTTTTCCCAAAATCAAAACCGGCGCAAGGAGCAGCAGCCAGAGCCATTCGGGGTGAGTGAAGGAGAGGTCGTGCATGGTCAGGGCATGAGATCAGGTGGCGGGCAAGGCACCGGGTGCGCTGCGCAGCAGGGTCAGCCTCAGCAGCAGGGCTAGGGCGAGCAGCAGGGCGGCCAGGGTGGTGGGCCAGAAAAACAGCTCGGTCACTTCGAGGTAGCTGCGGCGGGTGATATCGACTTTTTCCAACTGGTCGATGGTGTCAAAAATGTCCTCCAAAGTGTCGGTGTTCTGCGCCATGTAGAAGTGGCCGTTGCCGATGTTGGCCACCTCCCGCAGGGTGGCTTCATCGAACTCCTGACGGCCCGAGGTGATGATGCGGCCGTTGGGCAAGGGGATCATGTGTACCCCGGGGGTGCCGATGGCGATGGTGTAGATTTTGCATTTCACCGAGGCCGCCAACCGCGCCGCGTCTTCGGGGCTGAGTTTGCCGGAGTTGTTGGCTCCGTCGGTGAGGAGGATGATCACCTTGCTGGGAACGTCCTGCTGATCCAGCCGCCGAGCTGCGGCGGCGATGCCGGAGCCGATGGCGGTGCCGTCTTCCATCACGCCGGTCTGCACGCGCTCGATGTTGGCGATGAGCCAATCGTGATCCAAGGTCAGCGGGCAGGGCGTGTAAGGCGCGCCGGCAAAGGCCACGATGCCCACTCGGTCGTCTTTTCGTTCCTCGATGAAATCTCGCATCACGCGTTTGGCGGCGGTGAGGCGGTTCACTTTGATGCCGCCGATGTAGAAGTCCTCAATCAGCATGGAGAGACTGACATCGACGGTAAGGCAGATGGCGATGCCTTCGGACTTCGATTCATCGATGGAGGTGATCCACTGCGGACGGGCGAGGGCGAGGATGGCGCTGGCTGCTGCCGCTAAAACGAGACCAAAGGCCCAGCCTCCACCCGTGGCGCGTGGCCCTCGGTGGCCCAGGTCTCGCAACAGAGCCGTCATGGGAAAGGCCACCGCAGGTGCGCGGCCGTGACCACGCCGCCACCAGGCCAGCAGCGGCAGCAGCAGCAGCGCGGCCAGCCATTCGGGGCGGGCGAGTTCGAGATCGGGGAAAAAGGGGACTCTCATGCGGCATCCTCCTTGACCCCTTGTTCGGCGGCGGTGATCAATTTCTCCGCCTCGGCGGCGTCGGCGGGTTCCGGGGCGAAGGCGAGATGATCCCACACCTCCGCCAACGGCTCGAAGGGCCGCAGCGGCTCGGTGGGTGGAGCGATGGCGGCTTTCGGGACAAACAGACCCGTGCCCGACGGATCGGGCACGACCGAGAGGGCGACAGGTGGGTCTTTTTCAAACAGCTCATCCCGCGTGCGAAACGGTGCGGGGACACCGTAGCGCGCCAACCAGTAACGCCGCAAGATGGCGGACACCTCGGCGGCGATGGCGTCGGGGGCCAGACCTTGCATTCGCTGACGCAGGGCAGCCAAAGCTGCCAGGGCGTCACGCCGTGGGTGGAGCGGTGGGGCGGCTTTGGCGGCGGGTCGGCGAAAAAGCCCCACCAGGACCAGAGCGAGCAAGATGCCAGCGATCCCACCACCGACGATCCACAGCCAGAGCGGGGTATGCTCTGGCGGCAGTGGAGGGGCGGGCAGTTCGGGATGCGGCAGGGGCTGGGGCGGGGGGCCATCTCCCTGGGCCTGCGCCCAGGTCGCGCCTGCGAACCACGCAGCCCAGAGCCCGAGAAGTGAACCGCTGGGTTCGGGAATCCTCCGAATCATGCGCGTTTCCTCCTTCGGCGAGAGCGAAAATACGCGGTCAAAGCGGGAGCGTAGTCTTGATCCATGCGCACGGTGACCCTTTCCACCCCGTTTTTTTTCAGCTCGTGGCTCACCTCATCCAGCATCTCTTGAAGGCGCTCTTCGTATTTCTCGCGGACGCGGGTGCTGGAGGTGTTGAGGACGAATTGCTCGCCGCTTTCGGGATCCTCCAGCGTCACGCGGCCGGCGCGGGGTAGCTCCAGCTCGGCGGGATCCAGCACCTGCACGGCCACGACGTCATGCTTGGCTGCCAGGGAGCGCATGGCCTTGCGCCACATTGCGACGGGCGTCAAAAAGTCGGACACCACCACCACCAGAGCGCGATGGGAGATGCGATTGAGCGCCAAATCCAGCGCCGGAGCCAGATCGGTGCCCCGTTGCAGCGCGGCGTGATTGAGGATGTCGCGGATCAGCCGCAGCATCTGGCCGTGGCCTTTGCGGGGCGGCAGGTAGTGCTCCACCTCGTTGGAAAAGAGGGCCAGTCCCACCTTGTCTCCATTGTGCGCCGCGCTCAGGGCAAACACCGCCGCCACCTCCGCCATGCGTTCGCGTTTGGAATCCTCCACACTGCCGTAGTCTCCCGAGCCGCTGACGTCCACGAGCAGCAGAACGTTGAGTTCGCGTTCCTCGACGTACTTGCGGACAAAGGGTTCGTTCATCCGCGCGGTGACGTTCCAGTCCAAAAAGCGCACGTCATCGCCGGGCTGGTACTCGCGGAAATCATCGAACTCGATGCCCTGACCCTTGAACCGACTGTGGTAGGCTCCGCCCAGGTTTTCTTTGATCAACCCGCGCGTCAGCAGTTCGATGCGACGCACCCGCTGCAGGATGCGCTTCAAGCGCTCATCCGGGTCGTCGAGGGGGAAAGGGTCTGCCATGAACCGGTACTAACGACGGAGCCAGCCGATAGTTCAATCTTCATTTGCAAGCTCTGGTGGACCTGACGGGGTTTCGTGACACTTTGGGCGGATGAGTTGGTTTCCGGAATCCAAGGATCGTTTGCCGCTGACGTGGTGGAAGCAGACGCCGATTTATTTGTCGGGCGCGATCGCGATCGCGGGGGTGGTGAGTTTGGTGCTGACGGCGGTGTTGACGGCGATTTCACCGTCACTGGTGCGGGCTTTGATCTTTGAGCCGACGACGTTTTTGCAGGGGCGGCTGTGGACGCTTCTGACTTACCCGTTGGTGAATCCGCCCAGCATCTGGCTGGTCATTGGCCTGCTGATGCTGTGGCGATTCGGCGAGGCGGTGGAGCGTCACCTCGGGCGCTGGAGCTTTGTGAAGCTGCTGCTGTGGCTGTGGGTGATGGAGCCGCTGCTGCGCTTGCTGTGTCACGCGCTGGGGCTGAACAGTGGAATGGCGGCGGGCATTCAGACGATGGAGTTTGGGGTGTTTCTGGCGTTTGTGGCGCTCTACCCACGGGCGCAACTGTCGGTGCTGATTGCCTCGGTGGAGGCGTGGATCCTGGCGGCGGTGTTTGTGGGATTGGCGTTCCTCTCGGCTCTGTCGAATCGGGATGTGAGTGGCATGTTGATTTTGGCTGGGTTGGTGGGACTTCCCTGGGCCTATGTGCGTTATGAGCAGGGGGTGTGGAAGTTGGCTCGGCCATCGATGAAGAGGGGTCCCTCGAATGCCGCAGGACGCTCCAGCTCGCAGGTGGGGAGAGGCTGGAAAAAGGAGACGGACCTTCAGGCGCGGGTGGATGCGCTTTTGGAAAAGGTGAGCCGCCACGGGCTGCACTCGCTGACGGAGGACGAGCGTCGCCTGCTGGAGCGGGGTGCGGATGACCTGCGGCGGCGCGGATGATCGGCGCGGGTGCTGCAGCGGCTAGGGGCGACCGAAGACCTGGGGGTCGGTGACGGCGGCTTTGCTGAGGGGCGGGCGCAGCATGCGATCGAGCACGGTTTGTAGCTTCTCCCGTGCGGCGCGGGAGGCGGGAGTTTCCGTTTTGATGAGGTGTTCCGAAGGGAGAAAGTCGTCCAGGAGGAAGAGGCGTCCGTCGTCGAAGAGTTTGTAGTGGTGATCGAGGGCGAAGACGTGGCGGGTGAATTTTTCTTTGTCCCAGCCGGGGCGTGGATCATACCAAAAATAGCACCAGTCTCGGGGATTCATGTTTTTTCCGAACAAGGCGGGGGCGAAGCTGCGACCTTCCACGCCCCAATCGTCGGGGACGGTGGTGTGGGCGAGTTCCGCCAGAGTGGGGAGGAAATCGCTGGCGTCGATGAGATCGTTGCAGGTGCCGACCTCGATTTTTCCAGGCCAGTTGGCGATGAGCGGGACGCGAATGCCGGTCTGCGTCGGCTCACCTTTGCCTCCTTCGATCTCGCGCCCCTCCATGAGGGAGAGGATGCGCCGGTCGGTGCCGTTGTCGGAGTAAAACAGGATGAGGGTATTTTCGCGGAGGCCGAGTGCGTCGAGGTGCTTGATGAGGCGGCCCACAGTCTGGTCCATGTAGCGAACCATGTCGGGGAAGAAGTCGGTGCTCTCATCGAGACGGCGTTGCGGGTCGGACCAGGCTTCGGAAATGGGGGTGGGGACCATGGGCCAGTGGGGCAGGCACATGGGGTAGTAGAGGAACATGGGTTCTTGCTGGTGCCGCTTCATGAAGTCGGCGAGGAAGGCGACGAAGAGGTTCTCGCCGTAGGCCCCTTCGATGGCGGGGCGGACGACGCCGTTTTCTTGCAGCGTGGGGTTGGCGTAGCGGGAGCCTTTGTCTTCCGTGTGTCCGGCGTGAAACAGCAGGTGCTCGTCGAATCCCGATGCCTCGGCTCGCATGCCGGTGCCGCGGCGGGTGGCTGCGCCGGGAAAGTCGGGCGGATCGTAGGAATGAAGCTGCCACTTGCCGGCGATGCAGGTTTGATAACCGGCGGCTTGGAGCAGATGGCCGAAGGTGTGAGCGGCGGGATCGAGCAGACCAAAGGCGCGCCAGTTGCGATGATTGTAGCGGCCCGTCATGAGTTCCACCCGCGTCGGGGTGCAGAGGGGCTGGGAGTAGGCGTGGGTGAAACGCAGACCGGTGGCGGCGAGTCGGTCGATCTGAGGGGTGGTGTAGGACTGGCCTCCGTAGCATCCGAAACCTTCGATGCCGATGTCATCCGCCATGATGAGGAGGATGTTGGGCGGGCGATCGGCGGCGGTGGCGCAGGCAGTGAAAATGACGAGCAGAGGGAGCAGGAGGCGCGTCATGGTGGAGGCGTGGGGTTTGGATGCGGAGGGGAAAAATTAGCCGTTGAGGGCGACGATGACGTCTCCGGCGAGGGGGATGCCTTCTTGAGCGCCGGGTTTCAGCGTGGTGAGGGCTCCGGCGACGTTGGCCCAGCGCAGGGCTTCGCCAAACGGTTTGCCGGCGTAAAACTGAGCGGTGAAGGCTCCGGCGAAGGCATCTCCCGCGCCGACGGAGTCCACGGGCTCGACGCGGTGAGGTGGGGCCTCGTGGAACTGCCCCTGATGCAGCGCTAGGGTGGAGCGGGATCCGCGGGTGACGATGAGGCTGCTGACCTTTTTCGCGGTCATGGCTTCGAGCCAGGCGGCGGTTTGAGTGGCCATCTTATCGGGCTCCAGTGAAAACAGTTCAACGGCTTCCGTCTCGTTGACGATGAGAACGTCGAGGGTGACCTTGCCCCAGGGGAAGTCCGGGCTGGGGGGCGAGGGATTGTGGACGACAGGGACTTTGGCGACGTTGGCGATCTGGATGGCCTCCACCACGGTCTCCATGGGGATCTCCAGTTGCAGGAGCAGGGCGGAGGCGACCTCGATGCGGGCGCGCTGGAGTTTTAAGGTGGGGGCGGTGAGTTGGGCGTTGGCTCCTGGATAGACGATGATCAGGTTTTCCGAGGATTCATCGACAGCGATGAGGGCGGTGCCGGTGCCGATGCCGCGGGCGGTCTTGATGGTGCTGACGGTGACTTTTTCTCGCCGCAGATGGTCGAGGTAGGAGCGGCCCTCGGCATCGTCTCCGACGCAGCCGATGAGGGTGACGCGGGCTCCCTGCCGGGCGGCGGCGATGGCTTGGTTGGCTCCTTTTCCACCGAGACGCCGGATGAGATCGGTGGCGGGGATCGTCTGGCCGGGTTTCGGCAGGCGTTTCACGGAGGTGATCACATCGACGTTCAAAGACCCGACTACGGTGATCGTGGCGGCGTGGGCTCTCATGGGGCCACTGGTCGCCAAAGACGGGGCTCGGGTCAAGGCTGACCCGCCGCAGATTTCGGGGCAGCGCTCATCAGCTGACCGATGAGCGTCGTGAGCGCGCGCGGGCTGTTGCGGATCTTGACGTAACCATGCTTTTTGGCCCAGTCGCGCAGCCATTCGGTGTGCCCTTCGGAGTCGGAGATGACGCGGCCTTTGTCGATGACCTGCCAGAGATCGGCTTCGGGTCCACGGACGGCGAGGAGGACGGCGGCTTGATCGTGGCTGGGCTTGCCGTGATCGATGGCAAAGCCGTCGTGGAAGGGCCGCAGGGCAAAGGCCCGGCGCACGGGATTGGCGGCGGGCGTGTTTTGCAATTCCGCACCGGTGATCAGGGCGGCACCGACCTCATAACCCTGCCAGAGGATGGGGCCGGGCCATTCGTTGACGACAGCGACGCAGGCGGCGGGATCGAGCTTGATGTTGGTCTCGGGACTGGCGGTACGGGGAAATCCTCCCCCCATGATGACGGTGTTTTTGACCTTGGTCCGGATCAGATCGGCACCCGAGAGGGGGCTGATGGCATCGGGTCCTGAGCGCACCAGGTCCTCCAGATTGCTCAAGGCACCGACGCTGCAAATGACCACGCTGCCGTCAGCGGCGGAGGCGAGGGTGCGGCGGTAGATGTCGAGGGCATCGGGCATTTGGTCGTCGGGCAGGGCCTGGTGGGGAAATTCATCCCGCAGGGCAGGGGCGTAGCTGCTGGGTTTGCCGGGAGGCACTTTGGCTCCGTCCTTGTCGGTGCCGATGGGGATGTCGGGCCGTCCGTAGTAGGTGTTGATGGCGGCGGCTGCGGCGGCGGAGGCGTTGGAGACGTCCTTGCGATTGGTGACGACGGCCAGAATTTCAGCCTCTCCCCGATCTGCCAGCGCATGCAGTACGGCCAGCGCGCCGGCGTCGTCGCAGTCGTTGGCCATGTCGCTGTCAAAAATGACGGGCACAGCGGGCGCGGCGTGAGCGGTGAGCGCGAGGAGGCTGGAGAGCAGGAGGGCGTGGAGGGACGTCATGGGCGAGCGCTGGGAAAATGCGGTGCTGATTGGTCGAGGCGGGTCAACGCCGGGGTGGCTGACTGGCGAGTTCGACGATGGCTTCTCGCACTCTCTCCGCCTGGGTGGGTGTGAGCAGCAGGGCGCGGTGATTGCCGATGGGCTGGTTTTTGCCCTTGGTCTTGAATTCGGTGGCACCCTCGTCATCGACATCGACGGCTCCCTCGGGGGTGAGGCCAAAATATTCGCGCTCCGGCAGGATGGCGTAGAGGGCGGCGGTGGGATCCCAGTTGGGCCGATCATGCGGTGGCGGATTGTAGCGCACCGAGGCGTCCTTCACCGGATGGTGCGGCACGTAGTCGAAGTCGTGCTCAATGCTCTGGTGCGGGTAAGCGGTGGCGATGCCGATTTCAAACCCGCTCCACACCACCGGCGTGGGCCATTCCTGAGCGAGTTTTTGCGCGGCGGGAATGTCTTTCACCACGTTGTATTCCAGGTGGCGATTGGTGAAGCGTCCGTTGTAGTCGATGCTCTGAAACGCTCCGGCCATGATGCAGAGGAGCTTGACTTTTTGGGCAATGAGATCGCGTCCCTTGAGCGGGCTGTGAGCGTCGGGTGGGGTGTCGAGCAGACGGGCGAAGTTGGTGAAAAACCCCACCTGGCAGAGGGTGACGGAGCCATCGGGTTGCGCAGCGAGGGTCTGCCGCAGGAGATCGAGCGCGGCGGGCGCAGCGGCGTTGCTTTCCAGATCCCGAGGATACATCAGCGAGCCGTCCGGCAGCGTGTCACGGGCCATCGGCAGGTAGCGGCCTTCGCCCGAGGACACGCCATCGCGCACGACGCCGATGGGCGTGTCGGGCCGACCGTAAAACGTGTTGATGGCATCGACGAGGGGAGCGGCCAAGGCATCGTCTTTGGTCACGGTGACGGCCAGCAGATTCACCTGACCTCGATCGGCCAAAGCATGGATCATCGCCAAAGCGGTAACGTCATCGCAGTCGTTGCCGAGATCGGTGTCAAAGATGAGCCGCACGGGTTCCGCAGCGGTGAGCAGGCCAGTCAGGAGAGGAAGGAGGAGGAGTCGATGCATGGTGAGAGGGAGAAATAAATGATGCGGATTTGCTAGCGGCGGCGTTGGCGCCAGGCGTCTGCCAGCACGGCGAGCACAATGACAGCCCCGGTGATGACGCGCTTCAGAGGCTCACTGACGCCCGCCTGCGCCAGGCCCGCCTCCAGTGTGGCGATGATGAGGACGCCGAAAAAGGTGTTGATCATCGAGCCTCTGCCGCCCGCCAAGCTGGTTCCACCAATGACGGCGGCGGCGATGGCGGAGAGTTCCAACCCGATGCCCGCATTGGGATCGGCCGCACCGAGGCGGGACACATAAAACACGCCCCCCAGCCCAGCCAGCGCGCCAGAGAGGAGAAAGACTCGGAATTTCAGTGGGCGCGGGTCGATGCCTGAAATGAAGGCCGCTTCTTCATTGGCTCCCACCGCGATGAGGCGACGTCCTGCGACCGCTTGGCTGAGGACGATCTGGCCTTTGATCACGACGATCAAAGCGATGACAAACGCGGCCGACACACCCGCTGTCCACAGGGGATTGGACAAGGGCGCGACCGCAGCACCGAGGTACTTGGTTTGCGAATCCGTGGCCAAATAGGCGAGGCCGCGTGCGGCTTCCAGAGTGCCGAGCGTGACGATGAAGGAGGGGACGTTGAGATAGACACTGATGCCGCCATTGACGGCTCCACAGGCGGCACCCACCGCCAGCGCGGCCAGGGCAGCGAGACCAAAATTCCACCCGAAATCTCCCACCAGCACCCCCGCCACGGTGCCCGCCAGCGCCATGACCGAGCCGACCGAGAGATCGATGCCTCGCACCATCAGCACCAGCGTCATCGCAGCGGCCACCACGGTGAGGGTGGGGATGCGATTGGCCAGCGTGCTGAAGGTGGCAGCACTCAGAAAGTTGCGGCTCGTGAGACCGAATAGGCCGATCAGGGCAGCGAGGATCAAGGCCATCGCGGCAAAGTCGATCCAACTGGCACGGGGTGATTTCATGCGAGCGAGGAAAGGCGCGTCGAAGAACCAGCCGTTACTTCGTCACTAGATCGACGGCGGTGGTGCGGTCGGCAGGTTGGGCTTCGCCCTTCAAAATGCTCAGAGCGGCCTCAATGCCAAACACCGCCAGCTGATCCGCATGCTGGTCCGCCGTCGCCACGATGCGTCCGTCTTCCAGCATCGGTTGAATGGCGGTGATGTTGTCAAACCCCACCACCAACACTTTTCCGGTTTTCCCGGCGCTGGTGACGGCAGAGACCGCGCCGAGAGCCATGCTGTCGTTGGCACAAAGAATCGCTTTCAAATTCGGGTGTGCGCTGAGCATGGCGCTGGCCACACTGCTCGCTTTTTCCATTTCCCAATTGCCTGCCTGGATGGACACCACCTTCATCCCCGCCTCCTTCATGGCGTCTTCAAACCCCGCGCGGCGCTGTTGGCCATTGAAGGCGGTGGGCACGCCCTCAATGATGGCCACTTCATCGCCAGACTTCAGTTTTTTCGCCAAAACCATGCCCACTTCTTTCGCGCCGACGCGATTGTCTGGACCGACGAAGGGAGCGCTCAATCCGGCTTCCTTGAGACTGGCATCGTCCAATTTGTTGTCGATGTTGATGATGAGCACTCCCGCGTCGGCGGCGCGTTTCAAAGCGGGGACCAGGGCCTTGGAGTCAGCGGGAGCGATGACGATGGCCTGGGCTCCGCGCGCCACCATTTGCTCCACCAGACTGACTTGTTCCGCCAAGTCCGTCTCATTTTTGATGCCGTTGACGAGCAGTTCGTACTCATCGGTGTGGGCAGCCTGATGAGCCTCTGCGCCCTTCGCCATGGAGCCAAAAAACTCGTTGGCCAGAGACTTCATGACCAGCGCCACTCGCGGTTTGTCGCTGGACGCCTGCGGGGAGCAATGGCTGAGGAGACTGCAAGCAGCGAGAAGGGTGGCGGGAAGGGTGAATCGATTCATGAGAGGCTCGGTGTGGGGGGTGGGAACAATCGTTGGCGCGGGAATCTTTCGATGAAGCGACGGCCCCGCTGCAACGGCAAATTCAAGGAGCCACCTTCCGTCCTCCATTTCATCTGGTTCCTCCCATCTCTTCCACCTAAAAGTACGTTGTTCACGCTTCAGCGTGTCGGGAGGTGCGCCGCAGCTCAAATTGGTGATTATTGACAGGGCTGGTGTTCTTCAGCCAGGAAAGGATGCGGTTGAGCCACTCGCCCTTCTTTTCGCTCCGATCGCAGCCAATATCTGCTACACCGCTGGATCGGTTTTGGTAAAAAATGTCGAGATTGTCGCCATGCCTTTTCGATGCTGGGGCTTGCATGGGAGGTTCAATGAGGATCGTGGGCTCGGGGTGCGCTACGTTTGCTGTGATAGAAATGATTTTGGTGTTGATGTTGAGTCAGGGTTGGAATAGTTTTTTAGTCGTGCTGTTGGGGTTTCTAGTTTGATGCGAATGCCCCCCAGCAGCCCTACGACAATGCCCCTTTTCAACCCGGCTCAGCGTTTCCCCAGCGAAAACGGAACCTATTAAGTCTCAGCGAAACCATGAACTACACCGTCGTCCGCAAGCTGCTGCTCAAAGTATCCATCGCTGTTCTGTCGTTGACCGCCCTTGTTGCGATCTTGGCTGTTTTGGGTGGCAAGTTTGGTGACACTCAGTTCAAGGTTCTTGTGACCACTTTTTCCATCACTGCGGGAAGTATTGGCGCAATGTCTTGCGCCGCCTTCATTGAGAAAAGGAAAGCGAAGGCGATCGGAGTGATCGGTATCTTGGTCGCTGGTGTGGCCGTGGCCCTGGTGATTGTCAGCGTATGGGGGCGGAATTGCGGCGACGAGTATTGGAAAACCACGGTGACATTCATTGTTTTAGCCATCGCGTTTGCCCATGCTTGTCTTCTATACTTGCCAACCTTGGCAGCGAGCTATCGCTGGACTCAGCCTGCATCCACTTTCTTGATTGGATTGCTGGCGCTTCAAATTCTGGTCGCCGTCTGGGGGAAGATCGATGATGAGGGTTACTACCGCTCAATGGCCGCCCTTTCAGTGCTGGTCGTCTTGGCAACACTCGTCGTTACGATCTGCGGTCGGCTGGGAGCGAAGGCGGACAATAATCGCCCAGAGCCGGGGCCAGATGCGGCGGGGAGCAGCGAAACTCCCGAGCAACTCGTTTTGCACCGGCTCTCAAACGGCACGTTTGAAGATCAACTTGGCGGCCAATATCAGGTCACTCGAATCGAAGCCCAACCGTCGAGGTAGAGGCATTTTTCTGCGGAGCACCTTTTGGTGCGCTGAAGTGGCCTCCGCTTGAACAGACGCGGGAGCTGTCTAGGATGGGGGGATGAATCAGACTGACGACGTGGTGGTGGTGACGGGTGCGGCCCGGGGGATTGGCTTGGAGATTGCGCGAGAGGCGCGGCAGCGCGGCCTGCGGGTGGCGCTGCTGGATGTGGATGCGGCGGGTCTGCGTGCAGCGCGTGGCGCGCTGGGGGAGGAGGGTTGCCTGGAGGTGATCACCGATGTGGCGAGCGCGGCTTCTGTGGCGGCGGCGGTGCAGCGGGTGGAGGCGGAGTTGGGGCCGGTGACGGTGTGGATCAACAATGCGGGATTGGCTCGGCATCATTGGATTCCCGACTACACGGAGGCGGAGATTGATCTGATGCTGGCGGTCAATTTGAAGGGCACCATTCTAGGCAGCCAGGCGGCGCTGCGGGTGATGATTCCTCGGCGGCGAGGGCACATCGTGAACATCATTTCGACCGCCAGTCTGCGTGGCATCCCGAGTGAGACGGTGTACTGCGCGGCGAAGTGGGGGGTGCGCGGTTTCACCCAGGGTCTGGCGGAGGAGGCGGCTGCGCATCGGGTGCGGGTGACGGCGGTGCTGCCGGGTGGGGTGGATACGGAGTTTTGGACGGATGCAGCCCGAGGTGATGCACCCCGGGGCTTGTTTTTGAAACCGGCTCAAGTGGCGGAGGCGGTGTTGGCTTGCTTGGAGATGAGTGAGGGCTGTGTGCCGCGTGAGCTGGTGGTGAGGTCGCTGGATGACAGCGATTTTTCGGTCAAACCTGCCTGAGCAAGGAGCGAGCACGATGTTTGCGACGATTGAAATTTCTCGCCCCGAGTTGCTACCCGCTGGGGTGTCGATGGTGACGGTGAAGTCGGAGGCTTTAAACCGGCGGGCGGATGTGAGTGTGTATGTGCCGCCTGGAAATGAGGGGCGGGCGATGCCGCAGGTGGTCTTGCTGCACGGGGTGTATGGCAGTCACTGGGCTTGGCTTTTCAAAGGGGCGGCGCATCAGGTGCTGACGCGGCTGATGCAAGAGGAGGGGCTGCCGCCGATGGCCCTGGTGATGCCTTCCGATGGTCTCTGGGGCGATGGTTCCGGGTATTTAAAACATCGCGATGCGGACTACAGCCGATGGATCGTGGAGGAGGTGCCGCAGGTGGGGGAATGGGTGTGTCCGCAGGTGGCCGGGCAGCCGGTTTTTCTAGCTGGGTTATCGATGGGAGGCTACGGCACACTGCGGTTGGGTGCTCTGCATGCGCAGCGTTTTGCGGGGTTGAGTGCTCACAGCTCCGTCACGGACGGAGAGGATTTGAAGCGGTTTTTGCTGAAGCGATCCGGGGAGATGGATCTGGTGGAGCAGGACCCGCTGGATGCCTTTTCCTGCCTGCAAAATCACGCGGAAAACCTGCCGCCACTGCGATTGGATTGCGGACTGGAGGACGAATTGCTGGAGGCCAACCGCCGTCTGCACGCTCGTCTGCTGGAGGCGGGCATCCCGCATGACTACGCGGAGTTTCCCGGCGGTCACACCTGGGAGTATTGGGAGACCCATCTGGCGGATGCGCTGCGGTTTTTTGCGTCGATCCTGGAAACGCAGTCGGCCGTCACTCCATGACGGGGCCCTTCACGGCCCAGCGATTGAGGACGAAACCGGTGGCTGCTTTTTCCCGCCACTTGGCGAAGTGCGGAGTCTGGGTGTGGGCTTCCAGCGCGGCGGCGTCGGTGTAGGCTTCGGAGAGGGCGAACCAGTTGGTTTTTTCAAACTGGCGATTGACGTCAAAGCGCAGGCAACCGGGCTCGAGCCGCGATTGGGCGGCGTTTTCGAGGATGACTTCGAGGAATTCATCGACGCGGGCGGGATCGATTTCGAGAATGACAATGACGTTGACCATGGAGGCAGCATCGCGCGATCCGAAGGCGATGCAAGCACGTCCAGAGGTTGACGAAGGCGGTGGAATAACGCACGGATGAGCCTGACCCTTCGTCGCAATGGCTGACTCCGAATCCCCCAAACCCCGCACCGATTTCATCCGAGACATGATCCACGCCGATCAGGCGGCGGGCCGCAATGACGGCTGGGTGATCACGCGTTTTCCTCCAGAACCCAACGGATATCTCCACATCGGGCACGCCAAGAGCATCTGCCTGAACTTTGGTCTGGCGGAGGAGTTCGGGCCGAAGGCGCGTTGCCATCTGCGGTTTGATGACACCAATCCCACCAAGGAGGAGACCGAGTACGTGGACTCCATCGAGCAGGATGTGCGCTGGTTGGGGTTCGATTGGGGTGAGCACCTCTACTTTGCCAGCGACTACTTTGAGGCGCTCTACGGTTACGCGATGCAGCTCATCGAAAAAGGATTGGCCTATGTCGATGATCAGACGCCTGAGCAGATCCGCGAGACGCGGGGCACGCTGACTTCGCCCGGCACGGATAGCCCTTTTCGGAATCGTTCTGTTGAGGAGAACCGAGATCTTTTTGCCCGCATGCGGGCGGGAGAGTTTGCCAATGGAGCGAAGGTGCTGCGGGCGAAGATCGACATGGCGTCTCCCAACATCAATCTGCGGGATCCGGTGATTTATCGCATCCTCAAAGCGGCGCATCATCGCACCGGAGATGCGTGGAGCCTGTACCCGATGTACGATTTTGCGCACCCGCTGAGTGACGCGATCGAGAGCATCACGCACAGCCTGTGTACGCTAGAGTTTGAGCACCATCGGCCGCTTTATGAGTGGCTGATTCAAAACGTGGATGGGCTGCCTGGCCAGCCCTATCAGAGAGAATTTGCGCGGCTCAATCTGACCTACACGGTGATGAGCAAACGCAAGCTGCTGAGGCTGGTGAAGGAGGGATTTGTGAACGGCTGGGATGATCCACGCATGCCGACGATCTCCGGTTTGCGGCGTCGAGGGTACACGCCGGAGGCGATCCGCGTTTTTTGCAAAACGATTGGCCTGACCAAGTTCAACGCGGTGACGGATGTGGCACTGCTGGAGCACGCGCTGCGGGAGGATCTGAATCGCCGCGCGCTGCGGGCCTTTGCCGTGCTCGATCCGATCAAGGTCGTGCTGGAGAACTACCCGGAAGACGCGGAGGAGTTCATCGACTGCGTCAACAACCCCGAAGACGAGGCCTCTGGGACGCGCCCGGTTCCACTCTGCCGCGAGCTATTCATTGATCGCGATGACTTCATGGAGGAGCCGCCTCCCGGATACCATCGCCTGCGCCCAGGCGGGGAGGTGCGGCTGCGTTATGCGTTTTGCATCCAGTGCCATGAGGTGATCAAGGATGAATCGGGACGCGTGACGGAGCTGCGCTGCACCTACGATGATGCAACGCGTCACGGCAAGAAACCAGAGGGTCGCCCAAAGGTAAAAGGGATCATCCACTGGGTGAGTGCGCGGCACGCCATCCCGGCGGAGGTGCGGCTGTATGATCGCCTGTTCACGGTGGAGCAGCCGGATGCCATGGAGCAGGATTTTACGGAGCTGCTCAACCCGGAATCGCTCACAGTGGTGACGACGGCGCAGCTGGAGCCGAGCCTTGCGGAGGCGACGGTGGCGCAGCGCTATCAGTTTGAGCGGCTGGGGTACTTCGCCGTGGATGCGGTGGATTCGAAGCCTGGGGCTTTGGTTTTCAACCGCACGGTCGGATTGAAAGACAGCTGGGCCAAACAGATGGCCAAGGCCTAGCGACGAGCCGAGGAGGAAAAACGGACGGAGCGACAGGAGGACGCCGTTTTGGCGTATCCCTCGCTGCCCGCTGGGTTTGACAAGGCAGCGCTGCCTTTTTAACCTAGCCTTTTCCGCACCCTCTCCAATTTCCCCATTCCCATCATGAGTACCCCTGAAGCTGGCAAGCCCGTTTACAACGTCAAAAACCCCTATTTGGCCCGTCTGAAATCGGCGCACGACTTGTCGGCCCCTGAGGCACCGAAACACACGGCACACTACGAGATCGATCTCGGGGACTCAGGGTTGGAGTACACGCCGGGAGATTCTCTGGCGGTGCTGGCCACGAATGATCCAAAACTGGTGGAGGACACGCTGAAGGCGCTGGAGCTGACGGGGGACGAAAAGGTGCTGAACCCGAAAAAAGAAGAAGTCACGCTTCGGCAGGCGCTGACGACCAGTTATTTGATCACTGAGCCCGACAAGAAGCTGATGAATGCCATCGCGGAAAAGACCTCGGGCGCGTCACCGCTGGCAGACCTGCTGCTGCCCGAAAACAAGGAGCCCCTGCAAAAATACCTCTGGGGTCGTTTTGTGGTGGATCTATTGGAGGAAAATCCGGGGGCGAAGTTTGGTGCCGAGGAGTTCGTCGGACTGCTGAAAAAGCTCAACGTACGGCTTTACTCCATCTCCTCCAGCCAGCGCGCTGTCGGTCCGGAGGTGCACCTCACAGTGGCCACCGTGCGCTATCACAGTCACGGGCGTGATCGCGGCGGAGTGGCCTCGACGTTCTTGGCGGAGCGGCTGACGCCGGAGACGCCGATCCCGGTTTTTGTGACGCCGGGCAAGGGCTTTCGCCTACCGGAGCCGGAGGAAGAGACGCCGATCATCATGTGTGGGCCAGGCACCGGGATCGCTCCTTTTCGGGCCTTTCTCCAGGATCGCAAAGCGTCTCAGGCGAAGGGGAAGGCGTGGCTGTTTTTTGGCGAGGTCAGCCAGCACACCTGCTATTTTTACAAAGACGAGTTCGAGGGCTACCTGGCGGACGGTACGCTGACTCGGCTGGATTGCGCCTGGTCTCGGGATCAGGAGCAGAAGATCTATGTTCAGCACAAAATCCGCGAGGCAGGTGAGGAACTGTGGCAGTGGCTGCAGCAGGGAGCCATCGTCTATATCTGTGGTGACGCGGCGCGCATGGCGGTGGACGTGGATCTGGCCCTGCATCACGTGATCGAAGAGCACGGCGGCCTCAGTGCGGAGGCAGCGGCCGAGTACGTGGAGCAGATGAAAAAGGACAAGCGCTACCGACGCGATGTCTATTGATCGGCCGACGTTTTTTCCGCTGCGGGTTTTTCGACTTCCAATGCGCGGATGATCGCGTCCAGCAGGGCGGGGTCGTTGGGTTCCGTCTCGGTGGGAAAACGCTGGAGGATGCGGCCATCCCGTCCGATGAGGAATTTTTCAAAGTTCCAGCCGACTGGCCCGGGCGTGGGAGAGGTTTCGCCGGTGAGATGGCGATAAATGGGATGGGCGTCCTCGCCGAGAATGGCGATTTTTTCGAACAGCGGAAAGCTGACACCGTAGTTCTGGGTGCAGAACCCGGCGATCTCCTCAGCGGAACCCGGCTCCTGCGCACCGAAGTCGTTGCAGGGAAAGCCGAGCACGGAAAAGCCTTCCTTCTGGAGCACCTCGTGGAGCTTTTGCAGACCCGCATATTGGCCTGTGGCCCCGCATTGGGAGGCGGTGTTGACGAGGAGCAAGACCTGGCCTTTGAAGGCAGCCAGCGTGGTGTCCTTGCCCGCGAGCGTCTTGATGGGAGCGTCGAAGAGGGGATCGGCCGCTCGGGCGATCTGGCTGGTCAGGAGGAGGGCGAGGAGACAGAGCGTGGGCTGCATGAAGGCAACAACGTACGGTCCTGGGCGTTTCATGCGCGTCGATCCACGGAGCGCGAGCGAGGCAGGGTGAGCCGGATCGGAAATCCCCCCCCCGGGGGGGCGAGATTCTGGGAAGAGTTGGTCCTGCGGGTTGCGCGGGGGCTCGGGCACTGCTTTGATGCGGGTTTCCCCGGGGTTCCGGGCATCGATGCGAGTATGACAGCGACCAAGCACTTTCATTTTATCGGAATTTGTGGCACGGCCATGGGCTCGACGGCCGTGGCTCTCCGAGCCTTGGGGCATCGCATCACGGGATCGGATGCCAACGTTTATCCGCCCATGTCCACGGTGCTGGAGCAGGCTGACATCGCAGTGACCAAAGGCTACGCCGCAGAAAACCTGCCGCCGGGCGCGGATGTGTATGTGGTGGGCAATACGATCTCTCGCGGCAACGAGGAGCTGGAGGCTCTGCTGGAGCGCAAGTGGCCGTATTCCTCGATGGCGGATCTGCTGGGGCGGGAGGTGATCCAGGGCAAGCGGAGCTTTGTGGTGACAGGAACCCACGGCAAAACCACGACGACGACGATGTTGGCTTGGCTGTTTGAGCAGGCGGGTCGGGCACCGGGATTCCTCATCGGTGGAGTGCCGGAAAACTTCGACACCGGCGCGCGCTTCAATCACTCGCCCCATTTCGTGATTGAGGGGGACGAATACGACACGGCGTTTTTTGACAAGCGCTCAAAGTTCCTGCACTACCGGCCGGAGTGCGCGATTTTGAACAACATCGAGTTCGATCACGCGGACATTTTTGAAAACCTGGAGGCCATCTTGAAGAGCTTCCGGCAACTGCTCAACACGGTGCCGCGTAACGGACTGGTGCTGATGAATGGCGATGATCCGAACTGCCTGGGTTTGAAGGAAAAGTGTCCTGCCCCGGTGACGACCGTGGGCACGGGTGCGGGCTGCGATGCGCATCTCGTCATCACCGAAGCTGCTCCCGAGCACACGCGGTTCGAGCTGAACGGCGTGCCATTTTTGCTGCCGATGATTGGGGAGTTCAACGTACGCAACGCGGCGATGTGCGTGTGCGCGGCGCGCTTTGGGGGCTTGTCGGACGAGGAGATCCGCGCGGGCTTGGAGGCGTTTCGTGGGGTGCGGCGGCGGCAGACGGTTCGGGGGGAAAAGAACGGGGTCACAGTGATCGATGACTTTGGGCATCATCCGACGGCGTTGAAGGCGACCTTGGCCGGCTTTCGGCAGCGGTATCCGGGGCGGCGCCTGTGGGCGGTGTTTGAACCGCGTTCGAACACGAGCCGACGCAATGTGTTGCAGCCTCAATTGATCGAGGCACTCAGCACCGCCGATGGCGCAGTGGTGGCGGCCGTGAATGATGCTGGCAAGGTGCCCCTGGAGGAAAGGCTCGATCCCGAAAAGGTGTCTCTGGCAGTGACCGCAGCGGGAACGCCCTGCTTTCATGAGCCGGATGTGACAGCCATCGTGGAACGGCTGCGTCAAGAAACGACCTCTGGAGATGTTCTGATCATTTTCAGCAACGGCGGCTTTGACGGCATCCACGACAAGCTACTGGCAGCCCTGTAAAAGGTGCGGGTGCATGAGAACGCAGAAGCCCTGCGCGGGAGCGCGAGGTAAACCCTCTGCCGAAACGGGTGCGGACGGGAGCAGACGGCGGAAGTGGGGTGACATGGACCTTGCAAAGCGACACACGTTTTGTGTACCATGGTTGGAACATGATTGCGGAGATGGAGCCGAGCCGAGGGACGGAGGCGAGACAGCCAGCCGACGCAGGAGGCTGCCCCGCAGGGGTGAGGCAGCGGGCGGAGCTGCCGAAGCAGCTGAGCCGAGGGACGGAGGCGAGACAGCCAGCCGACGCAAGAGGCTGCCCCGTAGGGGTGAGGCAGCGGGCGGAGCTGCCGAAGCAGCCGAGCCGAGGGACGGAGGCGAGACAGCCAGCCGACGCTGGAGGCCGCCCCGCAGGGGTGAGGCAGCGGGCGGAGCTGCCGAGGCAACATCAGCCACCCGGCCAAAGCGTGAGCTCTGTAGGTGGGGGACTCGACCCCACAGGGGCAGGCGCAGGCGGCGTGGGCGGCCTGCTGGCGATGACGCTGCACGATTGCGGCGCGAGGGAAGCCGAAAGCTATTGGGTCACTGAAGATTTGAACGGCAACGTGATCGGCCTGCTGAGCACCACGACCACCAAAACCGCCGTGTACGACTACGACCCCTTCGGCAACCCAATGCGAGTCAACGAACCGGAACCCGGCCTCAATCCCGTAAGGTTCAGCGGGAAATACACGGACGCTGAGACGGGGTTGTGTTATTACGGTTTCCGGTTTTATGAGCCGGAGAAGGGGAGGTGGCTCAACAGGGATCCGATTGGGGAGCCTGGGGGAATCAACATTTATGGTTTGGTAGGGAATCGGCTATGCGATGCCGTTGATGAACTTGGTCTGAAGGTTATCACGATCGCGTTTGCGCATGATTTTTGGATGGCAAACGCACCTCCAGTTCCAGGACATGAAGATGAATCGAGTTATGCATACTTTGCGAAATTACATACTGAAAATTTCAGGAGAATTTTAAGAAAATGTTCTCAGTTCGCCGGGGGAAATTTAGGTGCAGAATGGTCGTTTGCGGAATGGGAGGATATTGATGTGGATCCAAATATAGGACCCAATCCTGTTCCTGATGAGCCGCTGATAAAACCATTCGGCGACCTAGATTTTAATGGCGACGGGAGAGCAGGTTTTGATGCGGTCTCTAGGGGCATTAAATGGCCGTCAAATGTGACATTCAGGGTGCTTATTGCCGGGCAGTGGCCGGATTCCGGAGGGCAACGAGTCAATGGCACTACCAACAGTAGCGTGGGTAATTTAATTATTCTGAATAAAAGTGCTCTGGCATTCACACTGGCGCATGAAATAGGTCATGTGATCGGTTGGAAGGACCCAAATAATGGAAGTATTCATAGTGGTGATATTTCTAATTTAATGCATTCGCCGAGTGGATCAAATCCAGATTGTCAATGGTGCACCAAACTCCAAGAATATGGCCGCTAAACATCTGATTTTTTACGTGATTGTGTTGTTGGTGACATTTGATGAAAAATTGATCCAAGGATTTGAAGAGACCTCTCCGGAACAGACACGAATTTTAATTCGTAATAGTTGTTCGTCGAATCTGCTGCTTACAAGCCTTCAACTGCTTAAAGTTGGTGATGAGTATTGTGTCTATTTCTTGGGTAATATTAGACGAAATGTGACAATTGAATTTGCAGTTCCTTGTATTAATTCGTGCTCGCGTATTGGGTTGTGCGGTTTGGTTGAGGGGCGAATGTTGGGTATTCCTCTACCGATCTCCGAAATAAAGAATAAAATTCAAGATCCTGTATCTGTTTTTATGATAAACGAAAAATATAGATTGGAACCGGTGTCAATTAAGGAGATTCTAAATGATCGTATTTCTTTGATTGATCCGATTCCAGATGTTGATTTGAGTGAAATTCTTGCTGAGGTGCCGCCAGAAATGCTTGCAAATCCTGAAGAGTTGGATGCAGGCCTAATTCGGCTCCGCTCGACGCCCATGCAGTTTTTTTTCCCTCCGGCAGCAAAATCGAATCCGGACTCTTTAGTCGCGTATTCAATCGCTTACGCGAATGGGTGGTATTCGAGTTTGTATGGAAATATTTCAAAACTTTCGTTGCCTCTAAGCTCGCTTTGGCGGATTTGTGAGCCCTATAAACCACACGATGATATAACTGTACCGCATTTGGCTCCCTTAACATCAGATGGAAAGTATGATCCTTTTTCGAAGGACTTGAAGATTGAATCGGGCGAAAACACGGGTCCAAATCAGCGGGCTTTTGAGAACGTAGTGATCAATGGTTTTATGAATGGGCTCGGAGCTGGATTGAAATCCTTGTCGGAACAAAAAAATGAGTGAATTTGAACAAGTTTGCAGCAACACAATTGCCAAGGCCCGATTTTCCTAGGTTTCGGTGGCCAGAATGCTGCGAATCAGATCGTGGGATTGTGGTTTTTTGTCAGCCTTCCCTGGAGGACAGTCGCCTGCTGCGGAAATGGTGTCAGGAAAATGGCGTCAGGGTGCAATAACTTGACAAACAGAAGTGACAGATTCTCAGAAACGGCACCACGTGGGATCCCGAGTTTGGGGTGTCCGTCCAGGTGAATTCGGGGAAACGGTGGCAGGGTGCAAAAGAAATGGTGTCAGGGTGTAAATAATTGACAGAATGAGTACCGAATCACGCAGGGGTTCACGAGGTCGAGTGAGCCAAACATGCAATGGCAGTTGCATTACGATGGGCGTTTTTTGTATCATGGTTGGAACATGATTGCGGAGATTGAGCCGAGCCG
>JAGRPD010000322.1 GCA_020439875.1 Verrucomicrobiales bacterium | reverse complement strand
CTGGCCAACTTTTACTACAAGACCGAAGCGGGTCGCGGTCCCACCAAGAAGATGGTGGAGGAGCATTACGCGCAAAAAACGCCGAACCACCGCGTCGCCGAGTACGAAGACTTCCGCGTGATGCTGGAAAAGGAGCCCTCCATCGACGCCATCCTCTGCTCCACGCCCGACCACACCCACGCCTACGTCTCCGTGCTGGGCATGCGCGCGGGCAAGCATGTCTATTGTGAGAAGCCGCTCACCCACAACATCTGGGAGGCACGCCTCGTCGCGAAGGTGGCGGAGGAAACCGGGCTCGCCACCCAGATGGGAAACAGCGGCCACAGCACCGACGGCATCCGCCAGACGGTCGAATTCCTCCGCGCCGGCATCATTGGCACCGTGCGGGAGGCCTACTCCTGGGTGCCCGCCGGACGCTGGAACCCGGGCTTGGAAGGCCTGCCCACCGAGGAATCCAACCTGCCCGCCGGTCTCAACTGGGACCTCTGGTGCGGCCCCCGCCAGCCTGGCGTCTTCAACACTGCCCTCGCCCCCGTCGCTTGGCGAGATTTCTGGACCTTCGGCTGCGGGGCGCTCGGCGACTTCGGCTGCCACGACATGGACGCCGCGACCTGGGCCTTCGATTTGCCCGCACCGGAGAGCGTGGAGGTCATCCCCGCTGGCTTCAGCAATGCCGACATCGCGCCCTACGGTGAGATCGGTTACTACCACTTCCCGGCACGCGGCGATCAACCGCCGCTGAGACTCACCTGGTACTCCGGCGGTCTGCGTCCCGAGCGGCCGGAGGCGATCCCTGACAACTTCAAGCTGCCGAAGCGCGGCGTCATGTTCGTCGGTGACAAAGGTGTGATCCAATGCGACGGCGCGGGTGGCGCTCCCCGCGTCTTCCCCGACACCCTGCGCGCCTCCATGACCGCGCCGGAGCCGAGCATCCCGCGCTCGAACGGGCACCACCGCGACTGGCTCGACGCCATCAAGGGCGGGCCCGCCGCCAGTTCCAACTTCGACTACGCCGCGCGCCTCACCGAGATCACCCTGCTCGGCGTGCTTTCCCTCCGCCTCGGTGGACAGAAGATCCATTGGGACGCTGCCAACCTCAAAGCCACCAACCTGCCCGCCGCCGATCCCTTCATCCGGGAAACCATGCGTCCAGGTTGGGAGATCGCATGATGAAAGCACTCCTCTTCCTCCTCCTCGCCGCCGCCACCGGTTCCGCCATGGGCGCACCGTTGAAAGCCGGTGCCGCCACCAGCAACATCACGCCCGACATGGGCGTGGTGCTCGACGGCACCATCATGAAGATCGGCCCCGCCAAGCATGTGCACGATGAACTGCACGCGCGCTGCCTGGTGCTCAACGATGGCACCACCACCTTGGCCTTTGCCGTCTGCGATGTGACCATGATGGAAGCCGCCATCGTCGAGGAGGCCAAGTCACTGGTGCGCGAGCATCTCGACATTCCACCGGAAAACATCGTCATCTCCGCCACCCACACCCACAGCTCGCCGCGCGCCCTCAGCGTGGGTTTTGGTCCGGCCAACGATGCCTACCATCATGTGCTGGCCCGGCGCATCGCCGATGGCATCCGCCGCGCCCACAACAACCTCGCCCCCGCCGCCATCGGCTGGGGCAGTGTGGCCAAGCCGGAGTTCGTCTTCAACCGCCGCTGGTTTGTCTCAGCCGAATCGAAGCGCGCCAATCCCTTTGGCCGCATCGGTGAGCGCGTGCAGTTTGCGCCCTCGGCCCAGGAAGCCGAAAAACCCTCCGGTCCGGTCGATCCCGAGTTCTTCGTGTTGTCCGTGCGCCACGCCGATGGCCGACCACTCTGCGTGCTCGGCAACTACGGCCTGCACTACATCGGCGGTGTGCCCACCGGCCATGTCAGCGCCGACTACTTCGGCGTCTTTGCCGACCTCGTTCAGCAGCGCCTCGGAGCCGACCGGCAGGACCCGCCTTTTGTCGGCATCCTCACCAACGGCACCAGTGGCGACGTCAACGGCGTCGATTACAAAGCCCGCGCCAAGCGCAGCGCCGGCTACGAACGCATGCACGAAGTCGCCGGCGATTTGGCCGATGCTGCGGCGGAGATCATCAGCGGCATCGATCACCGCACCGACGTCAAACTGGCCGCCGTGAGCACCACCCTCGAACTCGGCGTGCGCAAGCCCGCGCCCGACCAGATCGCCTGGGCCGAGTCCCTGCTCGCCACCGACGAAGCCGCCAAGCCCAAACCCTCACGCCCCGTGATCTATGCCCGCGAAACCCTGGGCCTGTCGAAGTATCCCGACACCGTCCCCATCCGCCTGCAAGC
>JAGRPD010000321.1 GCA_020439875.1 Verrucomicrobiales bacterium | reverse complement strand
TCGCGATCGAGCTTTTCCAAAAGCGGAATCAAAATGCGCCGCGTCGTACCGAGCACCTCCCGCAGCTCGGATGCCGTCACTCGCCCGCGCGCCTCGATCACCTCCTGGATCCTTTTTCTCGCCTCCTCATAGCCCGCCAGGCTCATCACAGCCTTCTCGTCCAGCCGCACCGCCTCGCCGATATCCAGCAAGAACTTCAGCGCCTTCAGCTCCGTCGCGCTCGGGGTGAGATCCTTCACACTCGGAGGTTCCATCGGCTTCTCTGCCAGCGCCCTGCGCAAGTGGTCCCCGGCAGCCAGCAGTTCCTGCGGCAGCCGCGGCGCGTGATCCGCCGCCCGCATCAGACCCGCACCACGTTTGAAGCCCCGCGCCGCCAGCTCATCCAGCATCATTTCAAACAGACGCGGATCCGGCAGCAGCGGCTCCACCACCGCCCGCAGCTCACCCAGCTTCAGCCCCAGCGCCTCCGGCTGCTGACGATGCCGCGCCCGCACCGCTTCGGCGGCTCGATCCAGCACGCTCTCCCACGCCGCCGCAGCCACCCACATCGATCCCAGCCAGCGCACCTCGGACATCGTCTCCAAACAGGCTTTCACCTCCTCATCGGAAAAACGCGTCTGCCGCAGCGGCACCGCGCCCGAGATCCACCCATCCCGCTCCATTTGACTGCGCAGCCACACCGCCGGATCCCCGGGGTCCGCCGCCCGCGCCGCCAGCAGCGCCTGCTGTCCCGGCTTTCGAAATCGGCGCCGGTGGGCCGCCGCATCCAGCACTCGCCCGCCGGCCAGGGTGAAGGCACGCCCCCAATCTCGCAGCACAAAAACATCTCCGCCCAGCACCACCAGCGGCTCGGCCAATCGCAACTCCGCCACCGCCGTCTCCCCCGGAGCCAGCTCCCGCCGTCCCTCAAAGTACACCCGCGCCTCGTAGTTCCCCGAGCCCAGATGCAAACGCACCAGTTGGCCCGTCTTGATCGGTTTGCGCGCCCATTCCAGTCCCGCCACCTCTCGCGTCGTCCTTTCCAACCAAACATCCAGCGTGATCGATGCCTCTGCCACACCCGCAGCCATCAGCACCTGCCCTCGCTTCACCCCCTTCGGATGATCCGCTGTCGCAATCGCCACATCGTGCAACTGCACCGCCGTCCGCGTCCCCGGCAAAGCCTCCTCCACCCGGTGATGATGATGCTGCAAGCCCCGCACCCGCGTCTTGACCCCGATGGGCTCAATCACCAACTCCTGCCCCACGGCCAGTTTCCCGCCCGCCAGCGTCCCCGTCACCACCGTGCCCGCGCCTTTCGGGGAAAAAACCCGATCCACAAACAATCGCGGTTTACCCGCATCCTTCGGCCTCGGCGTGGACCGCAGCACCCTGGCCAGCGCCGCCGCCAGCTGATCGAGCCCCTCCCCGCTGATCGCACACACCGGCACCAGCTCCACCACCTCCCACGCCGTCCCTTTTAGTGCCTCGGCGATCTCCAGCATCACCGTCTCTCGATCCTCCATCACATCCGCCTTCGTCACCGCCACCACCCCGCGCGTCACCCCCAGATAGTTGAGGATTTGAAAGTGCTCCTCCGTTTGGGGCATCCATCCGTCATCCGCCGCCACCACCAGCAGCGCCGCATCCAGGCTCCCCACACCGGCCACCATGTTTTTGACGAAATCCGCGTGCCCCGGCACATCGATCAACCCCAAATCATACACCACGCCCGGCTGCTCCGGATCCGCTAGCTCCAGATGGGCAAAGCCCAAATCAATCGTCATGCCACGCCGACGCTCCTCCGGGAGACGATCTGGATTCGTTCCCGAAAGGGCCTCAATCAGCGTGCTCTTGCCATGATCGATGTGGCCAGCCGTGGCCACGATGAAGGAGGGGTTGGACATGCGCCCTTCACTCTTCGCCGGAACCCATCGCCTGCCAACTAAAACACGATTTCACACCTCACCGCGCCACCCATCAGCGCGCCGGATTTTCATACCAAATGACACCGAGGTTCTTTTTTTCCTCGCAGGTCATCACGTCCAGATCCCCATCCCCATCCAGATCCAGCAGCGGGCAGAGATCCGTCTTCACCCCACCCTTGGGGCCGCTCAGCGGCAGCGCGCGCCAGTCCGGCTGCATCGGATCACCCCGCTGCTGCAGCCAGATCACGGCCGGTTTTTCCGCAGACGCATAGTTGAAGTCCAGCACCAGATCCATCCGACCATCCAGATCGATGTCCCCAGCACTCACCGCTTTGAATTCTCCCACCGGCACCCCGATCTCCACCCGCCTCTCCTCCCAGCGTTGCCCACTCGCATCCAGGCGCCTCAGCCAGTAGAGCCCCTCTGTGCCTTGAGTGCCCTTCGCCGTTTGCGTGCCCACGCACACATCCAGCAGTCCGTCTTGATCGATGTCGGCCTGACAAAAAAACAGCGCGTCCTTGCCCATCACTCCGATGGCATGCTCCACCCACGGCGCATCCATCGAGGACGGATTTTCCAGCCAAAAACAGCCGCCGCGCTCCCCATGGAAGCGCTCCGACACCACCGCATCCAGATCCCCATCCCCATCCATATCCCTCGCCTCCAGCCCCATCACCCAGGACGCAGGTCGCAGCGGATGCCAGCACCACGCCGCCAGATCCCGCACCCGCCCCGGCTCGGGAGCCTGCATCCACCCCACCACCGCACGCCCCGGCCCGCCCTTGCTGCCGACAAAAAAATCCACCCCATGCTGGCCATCGATCTGACCCGGCGCAGCAAACATCCACATCTGCGAAGGCAGCACCTCGACAGGAAAAGCCGCCTGCCGCCAAGCTCCCGCCTTCAGAAAATCCTCCGCCGCCTCCGGGGCCCAATGCACCTGCACCACCCGCGCCTTGCCCTCACTGCAGCTCACCACATCCCACGGCCCATCCCCGTCCAGATCCGCCAGCACCGCATCCTCGACCGAGGCCGTCCGCCCCACCGTCACCTGCGGCCACGGCTCCCGCACCTGCGCCGGTTCCGGCTGCAAATAGACCCGCGTCACCCCGCCCTCCTCCCATCCCGTCGCCACATCCAGCCGCCCATCGCCATTGACGTCCTCCAGTCGCGTGCCATCCGCTCCGCGCGAGCTAGCGTCGATGACGTGCAGAGGCCAGCCCGCAGGATCCTCCCATCGAGGTTCGTTCGCTTGGATTGACAGGCTGCCCGCCACCACAAAAATGATCCCACGCATCTCGTCTCAAACGTCGCCACCCCCGCCCATCTCACATCCACCGTGACCACCGACTGCAACCCTCCTGCCGATCCCACCGCCACCGCACGGCAGCGGGCGCGTCCGTACCTCATCGCGATCCTCGGCCTCATCATCCTGATTTTCCTCATGCTGCTCCTCCCCTCCTCCCCCGATCTGCGCGACTCACCCTTCGCCACCGACATTCCCGCCGCCTGTCGCCAGATCCTCTGGGTGCGCTCCCCCAGCATCACCTCGCCGCAGGCCCGCATGCAGCTCATGCAGCGCGCCTCCGCCACCTCCGCTTGGCAACAGGTCGGTCCCGACATTCCCGTCACCCTCGGCCACGCTGGACTCGGCTGGGGCAAAGGCCTGCACCAGAGCCCGCCACCCGCTGGCTTTCCCGAAAAGATCGAGGGAGACAAACGTAGCCCCGCTGGTCTGTTCCTCCTCCCCACCCTCTTCGGCATGGCCCCCGCCACCGAGACCGGACCGCTGAACATGCCTTACATCGCCCTGCGTCCGGGCATCATCGGCGTGGATGATCCCGCCTCCACGCACTACAATCAGATCGTCGATAGCCGCCTCGTCACCCGAGACTGGTCCAGCAACGAGTCGATGAGCCGCCACAAAAAACTCTACCGCTGGGGAGCCTTCGTGGCGCACAACCCCGAGGGCATTCCCGGTGCGGGCTCCTGCATTTTTCTCCATCTCTGGCCCGGAGAAGGCCGCTCCACCTCCGGCTGCACCGCCATGAGCGAGGCCGACATCGAACGCGTCATTCGCTGGCTCGACGCCTCCCAACAGCCCTGCCTCTTGCAAGAAGTACTTCAGGAAAATGGATCCATCGATTCCAGAAATCTCTGATTTGATACCAAAACAACCTTGCCTGCCCACCGCGACCCGCTAAATTTTACGGTTTCACCCCGAGCCGTGGCCCCAATCTGCCCCGGCCCATTCACCAACCCCCTGCATCTCGCCCTCCTCCGCCATGACTTCACTTTTGCAAAACCAAGGCATCCAGATTTCGATCGCTCTCGGCGTGGTCGGCTTGGCGGTCGCCGTGGTCCTCATCCGCCAGATTCTGGCCGCCTCCGCAGGCAACGAACGCATGGCTGAAATCGCCGGTGCGGTGCAAGAAGGTGCCAAAGCCTACCTCTCGCGTCAGGTCGCCGCCGTGAGCCTCATCGCCGTCGTCCTGTTTGCCGCCATCTGGTGGGCACGCGGCTCCATCACCGCGCTCGGATTTGTGGTTGGCGCGCTCTGCTCCCTGGCCGCAGGTTTCATCGGCATGCACGTCGCCGTCCGCGCCAACGTCCGCACCGCCCAGGCCGCCTCCGTGGGCGCGCATCCCGCTTTGAAGATCGCCTTCAACGGAGGTGCCGTCACCGGCCTGCTCGTGGTCGCCCTCGGCCTGCTCTCCGTCGGCGTGTTTTACCTCGTGGTACAAAAAATCACCGGAGAGACCAAACCCGCCATCGAGTCCCTCATCGGTCTCGCCCTCGGCAGCTCGCTGATTTCCGTCTTCGCCCGGCTCGGTGGAGGCATTTATACCAAGGCCGCCGACGTCGGTGCTGACCTCGTCGGCAAGAATGAGCAAAATCTGCCCGAGGACGATCCTCGCAACCCCGCCACCATCGCCGACAACGTGGGTGACAACGTCGGCGACTGCGCTGGCATGGCTGCCGACCTTTTCGAGACTTACGTCGTGACCGTGGGCGCAACGATGGTGCTCACCGCGCTGCTGCTCAAGGGCGCAGGCTCACTGCTCGAACCGCTCATGGCGCTGCCCCTGCTGATCGGCGGCGTCTGCATCGTCACGTCGATCATCGGCACCTACTTCGTCCGCCTTGGCGGCGGCACGAACGTGATGGGCGCCATGTACAAGGGCTTCCTCGTTTCCGCCATACTCGCGGTTCCGGCGATCTGGTGGGCCATCAGCTACGCGCTGGGCAGCATGGAATCGACCATTGCCGATACCGGTTTCAATGGCCGCATGCTGTTCTATTGCACGCTGCTGGGCCTGGTCATCACCGGCCTGATTATCTGGATCACCGAGTACTATACCGGCACGGGCTTCCGACCGGTCCGCTCGATCGCCAAGGCTTCGGAAACGGGTCACGGCACCAACGTGATCCAGG
>JAGRPD010000027.1 GCA_020439875.1 Verrucomicrobiales bacterium | reverse complement strand
GCGTGTAGGCGGTGTACCAACCCGGATTTTCCAGCACGTTGCGCAGGATGACGGGCGGGGTGAAGGTGTCGTGATATCCCAGGCCGAGGAAGGAGCGCAGCACCTTGTTGCGCCCCATGATCTGCCGCAGGCGACGCAGCGCCGCCTCTTCGGTGAGAGGCACCGGGAGATTGAGCGGAGAGGTTTGGCGGATCGCCCTGGGGACGACTTGCTGAGTCAGATCCTCGAGGCTGGCGTAGCCGAGTTCGGCGAGCATGGCCGCCTGCTCATCGGCGGTGGGACCAAGGTGGCGGGGAGCAAAGGCGCTGGGCTGATTCACAGAGGGGCTCTAGGGGGAGAAGCGTGGTGACTACGCGATGTGCTGGCGGTAAGCAGCGGCATCCATCAGCGCGGTCGCGGCAGATGGATCGTCTGGGGTGATGCGAAACAGCCAGCCCTCGGTGAAGGGATCGCTGTTCACCAGGCCAGGATTGGTGCTGAGCTGGTCATTGATGGCGCTGATGACACCGGCTACCGGAGCATAAATATCGCTGGCAGCTTTGACCGACTCCACCACAGCCACGGCCTCGCCCGCAGCGACGTGGCGGCCCACACCGGGTAGTTCGACGAAAACGATGTCCGTCAGCTCCGCCTGGGCGTGATCCGTGATGCCCACGGCGGCGGGAGATTGGGAGGGTTCGATCCACTCATGGGAGTCGCGATAGCGCAGGTGTTCGAGGACGGTGCTCATGGCTGGGAGGGTGGAGGTTGCGGGTGATAAAAAGGCTTTTTGACGGTGCGGGCGGGATAGCGGCGGCCCCGAATGTCGATCTCCAACTCCGTGCCCGGTTTGGAAAAAGCCGTGGGCAGGTAAGCCATGGCAATGCCGCGACGCAGGCTCGGGGAGAGCGTGCCGCTGCTGAGTTCCCCCAGCGGCTGATCCCCCTTCCACACGGTGTAATGCGGACGCGGCGGCGGTGCGGTGCCGATCAGCTCGATGCCCGTGAGCCGACTCGGCAGACCGCAGCTTTTTTGTTCCACCAGCGCCTGCTGGCCGATGAAGCTGGGCTTTTCTAGGTCCACGAAAAAGCCGAGACCCGCCTCCAGCGGCGTATGCTCCAGGGAGAGATCGTTGCCATTGAGCGGATACCCCATTTCCAACCGCAAGGTATCGCGGGCACCCAGGCCGCAGGGCAGCCCGCCTTCCTCCGTGACGGCCTCCAGCAGCCGATCCCACCAGGCTGGCGCGGTGGCGGTTGGGGGGAAAAATTCAAAACCCTCTTCTCCGGTGTACCCCGTGCCGCAGAGCCAAAGCGGCCCGGTTTCGGACAGAGACACCAGTAGCGTATTGCGCTCAGGCCATGGTGCCTGCTCCCCAAACACCCGATGGAAAACCCGCCGACTGCGCGGCCCCTGAATGGCCATGCCCGCGCATTGATCGCTGAGGCGAGAGAGGCGCAAGTCCTCGCCGTCTTCACGTTGACGCCAGAGATCGGCCTCGTCCGCCAGATGCCGCCAATCTTCCGCCTCCCGCGCCGCGTTGATCACCAGCAGGAACTCCCGCTCACTGGCCCGGTAGGCGATGAGGTCATCCAGCACCCCGCCAGAAGGCAGCAGCATCAGAGTGTAGTGCCCCTGACCCGGTTGAAGGTGGGCCGCGTTGTTGGTGAGGACGTGATTGAGGAAGTCGGCCGCCTGCTGCCCGCTCACCAGCACCTGCCCCATGTGAGAAATGTCGAACAACCCCACCGCCCCTCGCACCGCCGCGTGCTCCGCCAGCAAGCCGCTGTATTGAACCGGCATCTCCCAACCCGCAAAGGGAACCATGCGCGCGCCGAGCGCAGCGTGCGCGGCGTGCAGCGGACTGAGATGCAGGGGACCGCTCGGTTCAGACATTAGAGAGGGATGCTGCCCAGCTCTGGCCGGGTGTCAATGCCCGCCGCAGCCTTCGCGAAGATTCACGCAGCTCCAAATTCGCCACCCCGCATCGACTCCTGTAAAGCGCAGCCACGTAGCCGCAGTTGTGAAACCGTGGCCCCTCTGTTCCCCGGTTTGCCCTCGTCTCTCAAAATTCTCAACGGCAGCTCCAACGTCCGAAGAAAGCGCATCGCTTTGGATTTCAAGAGAATGGGACGAGGAGAGGGGCTCTGCAGGAGCGGTGGCAAAAGATGGGGGTGAAAAGTTGGGGGGGAGGAGAAATGGATGGAGCTACAGGGCTGTGACTTCATCTCCCCATCGTCTTTCCGTCTCTGCCTCCGTCAGTCCTCGGCACCCGATGGGGCATCTTTTAGATTCCCGAGAAACGGATCAATCGCGGGTTTCCAGGAAGGATCGATGCGGCGAGCTTCTTCGAGGTGCTTTCGGCATTTCGAGGCGTCGCCGGAATGGTAGTAGGCCAATCCGAGGTAGAAATGCCCAGTCCTGCTCAAGGGCTTCTCCTTCAAAACCTCGTTCCCCCGTGCGATTAACCTGTCGAGCTCGTTGGCATCAAGCAGTGCGCTCAATTCATTGATGAGCGCTTGTTCCGTGGAAGCCGTCACCCCCAACGACTTCATCCTCTCAAAACTTTGGTTCGCGAGGTGAATGTTCAGTGAGACTCCGACGATCAAAGTGAGCGCCGATAAGAAACACAGCAGGTAGATTCCGTTCCGGATCTGAAGGATGTGCCTCTCTTTGGTCATGGCGGATTGAACTCGAATCGGGTTAGGCAATTGGGTGCACCGCCCTGTGGAACCAATCCGCGCTGCGGCGGGCAGATGGGCGGCGTCATGCGCACGCGAAGCCCAACGACGGGAACCGCGTTCATGCGGAAATCTCTACGAAAATGCAGACCCATGGGCAAGCCCGAACATCCTCCCTTCCCCATAGTCAGCATTGAAGTTTCCAGCCCAAACCGCCTCGCGTCGTCGCTTGAGTCGCATCTGCCCAAGTTTCCGAAAGCAAGCCAACCGTGTACACGCAGATCCAATCACTTCCTCCCACTCTTGCCCGCCGATGGAACACTTCACCATGTGGTCGGAAAAGACCCCAAAAGGCACCAAAGCACAGATTTCTTTAATAGGCTGCGTATGAACAGTGCCGCTTTTCTTGCTGACCTCGCAATAGATCGATGATATTTTTTATAGCCATCTCTAATATCAGACAGGGACTTAATGTCTTGATTCGATAACTTAGATAAAAATCGTTTATCTGCAGGTAGGTGTAATAAAAACAGCCGATTGTAATAGCTGAATGGTTTTTGATGGTGTAAAGTAATGGCGCTCCAATACCTCCCCACTATCCCTATCGTTCCAGCATCTGCGATATATCGTCCTTTCATCCTCAGTTTTTCTAGCGCCGCTGATGTGTATGCCTCATCACCAACGTGATGAACCGATGATATATTTCGAATATAGTTGTCGTATAGTGTCTCAATTTCATCGACCAACTCGGCGAAAAATTGAGGAGGACCGGATATGAATTCGCCGCCTGACCATCGGCCTTCGCTATCTATCTTCGCAATCATTGATAAATCGCGAACCACAGTTTCAATGCCATAGGAGGGAATGACCTGATCGGAAATGTCATAGCACATTGGGATCATGTTTTTGATCAAGTTTTGCATGCTGGATGAAGGTTCGTTAAAACACACCATGTCTAGGTCGCATAGAGCACAATAACCCTCATTGAGGCTTGCTAGGTATCTGTAGGCATCCAATTTGAAATGCGCAGAGTAAAAATGTGTTCCTGTTGGAACTTCGGTGGAAAAAGGGATGTCAATGATATCTAATGATAAGCCGGTTCCCTTTGAGGCAAGGTCTCGAAGGAAAACTCCACTGTTTGTAAGAAGGGTGAAGGGAAACCCCACCAAATCCAAAGAATTTGACAGGGTTCTTGCGTTGTTAAGGTAAACTGAAACTTGATCGTCGAATCCATTCGTCGATACATTCACAGCCGTTTTTTCGCATTCCGCCAAATGCAATAAGCCAAACACATGCATGCTGAAGGGTCTCTTTTTTGGCTATTGACTGACAACCCATGGGGTCTGCGATTGGCCGATTGCGCGGTTCGTCTCGGAAACGAGCCGACTAAGAAAGCAGCATCGTGCAAGTGTGGGTTGAGTCACATTGATCAATCCGGTTCCGTGTTCTATTTTGGGTGTCCAATTCGTGACGTTCATTTGTGTTTGTGATGATCGCCCTCATCGTTAATGTGAGAAAATTCAAAGAAATTGGGCGAGAGTAGGTTGTGCATATATGACATATATATCTAGCATGTAAAGCGGCTGTGATGACCCTAAGAGGGGGCTATTTCATTATTCCGTAAAGATCTTTCGATGTGTAATTTGGGAAGTTTTTTTCGATTAGTGAAGTTGGAATTTCAACTGCGACTTGGAAAGTCTACTTCGGAAATGGGCGTTGTTGAATTAGGGGCGTGTAGTGTGTTTGTGGACTTTGGCTGCGGATCCCCCTTTTTGAACGGCTACGCGTGGAGGTGTCATGGGTCACCTCTCTGGCAAGAGTTTGATCACAGCGGTTGAGACCGCGACGAATTTTTTTTCGGAGTCGTAGGCAAACGGAACCCAACGCTGAACGCGGTGATATCTGTCCCCCTCTCTTATCTCAAGGATCATGGTGGTGCCATCAAGGCCGCTCCGATAGGGCTGCTGTGTGGGTATCGTCCACGGATCGTGTTTTCGAACATCCTCAGTGAAATTCTTCCACCGCTCGGAGTCGATCACGTGGACTATCGGCGCCCCCGAGCGCTTCGGTGTGTAGCCACCGGCACCTCGGTATCTAAACTCGGTGATCGTGGAGCGCCCAAGCGAGTCCTTCTGGACTAGAAATTCAGTGGGAGACTCAAAGGTTGGCCATACGGTCAAACGACACTCGAATGAGACACTCGGAACGTAGGGGACTTGCGAGCTGGCGCAGGCTGAGAGAGTGAAAAGAGTCGCTATCGCGGGAAGCGCTCTGACGGAATGTCGCAGGCAACGGGTGACGCCGTTGGTTGGCTGCAACAGCGCACCGACCGCTTGAAGGAGGCTTCGCGATGACAGTGGTTTGAGGTTTTGACTCATTGAAGAAATTCGACTCGGACCGGGTCGGGCGGATGAGTGCTGCGACTTGAGGAACTGAGCTGCTCTGCAGAAGGGTTTTGCTTCCATAATGCCGCTTGTCAGGGTGGGGAAGTGTTCAACTTGGGACATCTTGGCTGGCTCCACCTCGCTCCGCAGCAAGACACCCTTGATAGTTTGGTCTTGTGGTTGACGGTTTGGTTCACATGTTCAATACAGAATCATCAATGCCTTCGATCATCCACAGGACGAGTTTCTCCTGCAAGAATTCTTCAATGTCATCTTTTTGATCTTCTGAAAATTGGGTTCCAGTGTTGCTGGGAATCTCGTAGTGATAAATGTAGCCTGCGCTCGAGAATCGAGCAAACAGTCTGCCCGATCGGTCAGACCAAAGATCCGCTATTGCTTGTGGGTAACCTGGAAGATGGGCGATAGTTGCCGGAAGTGCCCAGCGTCTGTATCCTTTCCTGGCATCGAATGGTTCTGCGTCTATGAGGGAAAGTGCTTCTGGCATGGATTCGCTGATTTGCCTAAGATATTAGGGCAGTGAATTCGCGATGGCAAAACTTTCCGTGTAAAAAGATGGGTATTGCCATGGTCCACTCTCTCCAAGGCTAGTCGGGGTCAACTGGCGGGCCGAACCAATCCGGCTGGCCAAGCAGCTCAACACGAGCGGACGACGATTTCATGAGAAAGTCCTGCGCAGGGGGGGCATCGACTTGCATGATCAAACAGTCGCTATTGCCTGGGCCGGGTTCGCCGGAGTCGAGGGCCTCTACGGAAGTGGCATTTAGGTTACTCTTTCTCTCCCAGAAAACTCACGTTTCCTCTGCGGTGAGAAATGCATCTTCGGCTTTCTGACCCCAAGGCGGGTATCCCTGTGGACGATCTGATCGACCTTCCGGGCGGCGGCAAGAGGCAAAACCCGCAGCATTAGCTGCGCAGCGTGATGGTGTGGGACGAGGGCGGTCGGCCCTAGTTTGTACTCTGGACCAAAGCTGCCGAGCCGACAAGCTCTGCGGCCGAGCGTCCGTGTGACTGACTCCTCGCTGTGAATTCGGAGGATGGGTTGTGCTGAACATGTCTGACGGGTTGCTGCTTCCCAATTTGGAAGCAGCGTCGGAGCAGACAGAAGACGAGCAGCGATTACCCGAGCAGCGGCTTCAGGTGCCGATCGAGCAGGTTTGAGGTGACGTTCTTGGCGATGATTGCTTCGTTGGCCTTCAGGGCATCGGTGTAGCGGGTGCCCATCTCGGCGGCGATTTTGAAGGCGACGTGGAGGAACTGGCGGAAGTGGAGGTTGTAGGCCGGATTGCTCTGGTCGTGTCGGAGAGCGTCGGCGTATTGGGTTGCGTTCCAGTCGTTGACTTCGGCGATGGTGGGGAGCTTTGCGGGATCAATGTCCACGACGGGGGCGTAGGGCTTGATCAGCTCTTCGGCTCGTGGGAGAGCCTTGGCATAGACTTCCTTGGCAATGGTGAGGCCTTCGTGTCCCGACTCAGCGAGACCGATCAGTTCTTCGAGCCAGTTCGTGCCAGCGGTCTTGAGGTGTATTCCGGCGTCGTGCTTTTTGATCAGGCGGTTGATGATGGGATAGAGCGAGAACTTGTCGCTGCCGGAGTGGACGCTGAGTTTCAGACCGGCGGGCAAGCCAAAGTGACGAATGGCATGAGCGATCACACACAGGTCTTCGTCGAACTCTTTCTCGAACTGCGGAAGGTTGCCGACGTATTCCACCCCTTTGTTGAACCGACCCGTGAACTTGGGTGCAATGGTTTGCGCGGGAATACCTTCGGCGGCAATCATGGCGAGGATGATGAGCAACTCGGCGGGCGTCTGCGGCAGATCGGTTTCATCGACGGAGACTTCAGTGATGAAGCTTGCGGCATCCTTGTGGGCTGCGATGTGGCGATAAATGCGTCCTGCTTCCTGCATGGGCCAGAGGAACTTGGCGGCGGTGCTTTGAAGAAGGTCCTCAGTGATGCTCAATGGTGCAGCGATGCCTTCGATGGCGAGGTTGCCGACGAGATGCTGATGCGCGGTGATGAAAGCTGCGGTGGACTCAGGCGTGGCAGGTTTGCCTGTGTAGTCGGCAACGTCGATGGTGAAAAAATTGCTCGGAGAAATGAAGCGATCCACGGTGCCGAGATTGATGTGGTCGGCATCAATGTAGTAGTCGCCTTGCCATCCTAGCGCGGCGACGGCGGCCTGCGCCTCGGCAAGCACACTGGCGGGCTCGGTGCCGATGATTGTGTGCTCGCGGTTGGACTTGTTCCAGGTCGGAGTGACTTCGATGCCGAGTGTGCGGGCGGTGGCGACGGCTTGGAGCTGGGCCTTGCCTTGATGAGCGAAGCGGTCGCCCATGCCGATGGAGTATTTGCTGACAGTTTTGTGGTTGTTCATGACGAGAGATTGGAGTTTCCCGTCGCCAATTATTACCGCATCTTGCGGATGTGCATGGCAGGTTCCGGCATCTTTTGTCTCGAATACGGCGCGCCGTATCCTGGATACCTTCTGCGGTATTCCGCATTGTGATTCGGGTATCGACTTCACATGTTGAGTCGGATGAAAAGCACCACCTCTCTGACTGCAATCACGTTTGCCCTGCTGGCGGCGGCATCGTCTGCTGTCCGTGGCGAAACGCCTGCAGCGGATGAGAAGGCGATCTTGTCGCGTATTCAGGCTCCGGCTTTTCCAGCGCGAGATTTTCTCATCACTGAGCACGGGGCCAACGAAGGCGAGGATGCATCCGAAGCGATCGCGAAGACGATCAGGGCTTGCCACAATGCTGGCGGAGGTCGCGTGGTGGTGCCGAAGGGCACCTGGATCACGGGTGCGGTGCGGTTGTTTAGCGGAGTGAATTTGCATCTGGAGGAAGGTGCGAAGCTCAAGTTCGATCCAGATCCCAACAAGTATCTTCCCGCCGTGCTCACGCGCTTCGAGGGCATGGAGATCATTGGTTACTCGCCACTGATCTACGCATTTGAGCAGGAGAATGTGGCGATCACAGGCAAAGGTACACTGGATGGTTCAGCGGATCAAAAGAACTGGTGGCCGTGGAAAGGGGGCGATGAGTATCAAGGCGGGCCGAATCAGCAAGCAGACCGCGACAAGCTCGAGCAACAGGTGGCTGATGATGTGCCGGTGAAGGAGCGCAACTATGGCGAGGGGCACTACTTGAGGCCGAGCTTCATCGAGCCGCATCGCTGCAAGAATGTTCTCATCGAAGGTGTGACGGTCATCAATGCGCCCATGTGGGTGATTCATCCGCTGCTCTGCAGCAATGTCACCGTGCGCGGCGTGTCGGTGCGAAGTCATGGCCCGAACAACGATGGCTGTGATCCTGAAAGCTGCCGTGATGTGCTCATTGAGAATTGCGTGTTTGATACCGGAGATGACTGCATCGCCATCAAGAGTGGGCGCAACAATGATGGTCGGCGCGTGGGCGTTCCGAGCGAGAACATCATCATCCGCGACTGCACGATGAGGGATGGCCACGGTGGCGTGACGATGGGCAGTGAAGTGTCTGGTGATGTGCGGAATATCTTCATCTCCGATTGCCGTCTGGACAGCCCGGAACTCGATCACGCCTTTCGCTTTAAATCCAACGCCATGCGCGGTGGCATGGTGGAGAATATCTATTTCCGGGACATCCAGATCGGTGTCGTGAAAAAGGCGGTGCTCGGTGTGGAGTTCGATTATGAGGAGGGTGCGAATGGACCGCACATGCCGGTGTTGCGGCACGTCAGGATTGAGCGGGTTGCGGCTGAGTCCTGCGATCAGGTGGTCAGCATCACCGGGTTTCAAGCAGCGAGGATCAGCGACATTCACTTCAAAGACTGCACCTTCCAGGGTGTGAAGGAGGCGGATGTCGTCGAGCACGCCGAAGCGCCCGTGATGGAGAACACCACGGTCGAGACCTTACCCAAAAAGAAGAAGCCATGAATACTGCCACGCCACCCACCGGACGCTATCGCTGGATCGTCTGTGCCCTATTGTTTTTCGCCACGACGATCAACTACATCGACCGGCAAATCCTATCGCTCATCAAGCCCATCCTGGATGAGCAATTGCACTGGACGGACTCGGAGTTTGGCATGGTGAATTCCGCCTTTCAGGGAGCGTATGGTCTCAGCTTGCTGTTCTTCGGATGGTTCGCGGATCGCTTCGGCACGAAGATCGGCTACGCCGTCTCGATCGCCGCGTGGAGCGTAATGGCCATGGCTCACGCTCTCGTGGGCAGTGTGAGTGGTTTCCTCGCAGCACGCATCGGCCTTGGTCTTGGCGAGGGCGGTAATTTCCCTTCCGCCATCAAGGCCGTGGCACAGTGGTTTCCGCAAAAGGAGCGCGCACTGGCGACGAGCATTTTCAATTCCGGCTCGAACGTCGGTGCCATCATCGCCCCGGCGATTGTGCCATGGATTGCGCTCACCTGGGGCTGGCACATGGCGTTCGTCGTGGCAGGTGTCGCGGGCCTCGTGTGGTTGCTGGCCTGGATACCGCTCTACGATGTGCCTGAGAAGTCCGCGAAGCTCGGCAGAGCGGAACTGGAATACATCGAAAGCGACCGCGAACCGCCTTCCGCAGCTCTTTCGTGGGGCAGTCTTTTGAGGCATCGACAGACCTGGTCCTTCCTTGTTGCTAAGTTCATCACCGATCCCGTTTGGTGGTTCTTTTTGATTTGGCTGCCGGACTTCTTCAAAAAGACCTATCAGCTCGACATCAAGAAGAGCTGGGACAAGCTCGTGGCCATCTACGCGATCATCACGGTGCTCAGCATCGTTGGCGGATGGATCACGGGATACCTTGCCAAACAAGGCTGGAGCGTGACGAGAGCGCGAAAGACTGGCATGGCTCTCTTCGCGCTCTGCGTGGTGCCGGTGATGTTCGCTACTCAGGTCAATGTGTGGCCTGCGGTGTTGCTCATCGCGCTCGCAGGATCGGCGCATCAGGCGTGGTCGGCGAATCTTTTCACCACCGTGTCCGACATGTTTCCGAAGTCAGCCGTTGCCTCAGTCACCGGGCTCGGAGGGCTCGCTGGAGCTATCGGAGGCATCATCTTTCCACTCTACTGCGGTCATGTGCTCGACCACTACAAGGCTGTCGGCCAAGAGTCCTCCGCCTACACTCAGCTGCTGCTGATCTGCGCCTTCTCCTATCTCATTACCTTTGCGATTCACCACCTGCTCGCTCCGAAGTTTGAGCGCTTCGAACTGGGTGAGAAATAACGCCGATGTTTTAAGACCATGCTCCGCCTTCTTCTCAGCACCACCTCTTTTCAGGACACCCCCGGCGATCATCATGCGCTTCTGGAGTCGCTGGGATTTGAAATTCATCGTGAGCGCGGACCCTTGCCAGAGACACGCATGCTGGAACTGGCGGGAGAGTTCGACGCCTTTCTCTGTGGTGATGATGAGATCACCGCCGCCGTGTTAGACAAGGCTGTGCCTCGCCTTCGTGTGATCAGCAAATACGGCATCGGCCTCGATAAGATCGACGTGGCCGAATGCACTGCACGCAAGTTGCCCGTGCTCTTTACGCCCGGCGTGAATCACACCACCGTTGCGGAGCATGTGTTTTGTTTGCTGCTGGGCCTTGTGCGAAATCTCGTCGCCAGCGCCAACTCGGTCCGTGAGGGGCGCTGGCAGCGCGTGACGGGACACGAGCTATGGCAGAAAAAGGTGGGCTTGATCGGCCTCGGTCGCATTGGACAGGAAGTGGCCAAGCGCGCCCGCGCGTTCGATATGGAAGTCCATGCGCTGGATAGGCATTGGCCCGAGGAGTTCGCTGCCAAGCATGACATCTCGCAGCACACGGACTTCGGAAGCCTGCTCGCAGAGTGCGACATCGTGAGCCTGCACACGAATCTCAGCGAGCAGACCCGGCATCTTATCAATGCCGAGCGCCTCCGCGTGATGAAGCCTGGCTCGCTGCTCGTGAACACAGCGCGCGCCGAGCTGGTCTGCCAGCCGGACCTCCTCGATGCACTGAACTCCGGCAGGCTTGGTGGCTATGCCACGGATGTGCTGGATGAAGAGCCACCGCCAGCTGATCATCCGCTGCTACGCCATCCGAAGGCACTCATCACGCCACACATTGGCAGTCGCACCTATGAGAGCGTGCCGCGTCAGGCCATGCGGGCCACGTTGAACCTCATCCACTATCTCAATGGCCAGCCCGACTACATCCAGGCCAA
>JAGRPD010000320.1 GCA_020439875.1 Verrucomicrobiales bacterium | reverse complement strand
TCCACCCGTTATCCGCCCAGGGCTGGAAGGCCGCGGAAAAGCCCTCATCCCAACCGAGATCCGCGAGCGTCATGGCCACAACGCGTTCGGTTAACCCACGCGCAGCAACTCGACTTGGAAGATCAGCGTCTCATTGGGGCCGATGGCACCCGGAGCCCCCCGCGCGCCATAGGCCAATTGCGCCGGGATGTAGAACTCGAAAGTATCTCCCTCCTTCATCAGCTGCACGCCCTCCGTCCAGCCAGAGATCACCCGGTTGAGAGGGAAACCGATCGGCTGGCCGCGCTTGTAGGAGCTGTCAAATTCACTGCCATCAATGGTCGTGCCCTTGTAGTGCACCAGCACGGTGTCGGTCGCGGCGGGATGTTTGCTCTCTCCCGGTCCAGACTTAACCACTTTGTATTGCAGACCGGAGGCAGTGGTGGTCACCCCTTCCTTTTGAGCGTTGTCAGCGAGAAATTTTTCTCCTTTGGCGAGATTGATGGCAGCTTGAGACATGACACGCAGCTTGGGAGCAGACCGCCATCCTGTCAACCCGCTCCCGTCATGAGAGCGACTCACCAGCCGATCGTCCCTCGCACCCTCACGGTTCCAGGCTCCAGGCCACCTCCACCGTCTGCTCACGCCCGTTGCGATCGTGGTACTTCACGTGCCCATGGCGCGCTCCGTACTCGTGGACGAGGCGAGTCACCTTGACGTCGTAGCAGCAGTACTCAGCGATCTCCAGCAGCTTCCCCTCCTGCCACCAGCGGATGGCTTGCAAGCCGTCGGCCGACTTTCCCGTGCCGAGCGTGGCCGCCGCCACCGCCTCCAGCTTGATGCGGTGACCGAGTTTTTGCTCCAGATCCACCATGAGATCCAGGCTGCGCAGCTGATCGCGAAAATCAAAAATGCTGTGCCCCATGAGCACCTCGTAGTCGAAGGAGATGTGATTGAACCCCACCACCAAATCCGCCCGCACCAGCTGCTGAATCAGCTCGTTGGCCTGATCTTCCGTGTAGATCATGTAGTCCTCCGCTTTGCTGCTGTAGGTGACGCCCACGGAGATTCCCATCAGGTGCTTTTTGCCCCAGCCACCCACGTCATTCGCGGTGCGGCGGGTTTCGAGATCAAAGTAAACCAAGTTGGCAGCCATGCGCCGCATTGATTGCCGTGCGCCGGAGCGCGGCGCAAGCATCTTTTCCCGTTTGGCCGAATGGCAGCTTCGAGATGGCCATCGTCGGCAGCCGGAGCGTTCGGTCGAAAGATTCCAAAAATGTACATTTGCTATGTTGACATGTTTACAAAAAGGAACGTACATCCAGCCATGAACCTACGAATCCAAATTCAATCTCCGGGTTTCCAGTTGAACTCCATGCTGGATGCCGCCGCCCTGCCAGAACTCATCGCTCTGGTGCAAAAACATCGCGTCACCGATCCGGCTCAGCTGGCTCGCATTGGACGGCGGGGCGCACGCAAAGAAGGCGGTGGGCCTGGGCCAGCCGCAGCGGAGGCGGTTTCAGCGCCGTCCTTGAAGCCGCGTTCCCTCAAAGTGCGTGAGCGCGTCTCCAAGGTCAAAGTTCAACGTGTGCTCAACGCCACCGCCCATCGCACCTTCCCGGAGCGCATCGTGGCGCTCACGGGTTGGCTGCAAGCCCGGGATCACGACGCGATCGTGCGCCCCCGCGACATCAAGCAATTGCTCGTCGATGCACGGGTGGATCCACCAGCCAATCCGGGACGGGATTTCCGACTCGCCTGGGATCAAGGTTGGCTGGTGCGGCTGCAGCAGCGGGAGTTCGTGCTCAGTGATCAGGGTTGGATCAAGCTGGCCGAGCTGCTCAACGACAGTCTGCCGCCCAAAGCCGCCCAACCCAATGTCGAGCCGCCTGCCGACGCTTGACGCCTCTTCCCCAGCACCATCGGACACCCTGCGGAGGGCGGCTTTCAGTCGCCCTCCGCTTTTTTCAAAGATTGCTCAGCCTGTTCCGTTCCTTATCCTCGCATGAAAAACATCTTCTTTGCCACCGCCTTGCTGGCAGCGTCCGCCCTCGTGGCCCACGCTGAAACCACCGTCGTCGTCAACGGCGTGCACAACTGCTGCAAAAGCTGCGCCAACGCCATCACCAAGGCCGTGGGCAGTGTGAAGGGAGCCTCCGCCACGGCCGATGGGGATACCGTCACCATCACCGCCAAAAATGAGTCGGGAGCCAAAAAGGCCCTCGCGGCTCTGCAAGACGCCGGATTCTCGGGAGAGATCGAAGGGTCCGAGCCCGCGACGGCTTCCGACAAAGTCCTCAAAGGCGCAACGGTAGAAGGCGTGCATCTCTGCTGCGGCAAATGCGTCAAGGCCATGACCGCCGCTGTGACCAGCGTGCCCGGCGTGACGGCAGCCCAGATCGAAAACAAGGCCACCAGCTTCACCGTCGAAGGTGAGTTCAAAGAGGGCGATCTCATCGCCGCGATGAACAAGGCCGGCTTTCACGGCAAAGTGAAGTAACACCTTCTCCGCAGCAAATCTTCAAGCGGCACCCCATCCCAGGGGTGCCGCTTTTTTTTCAAACAAAACCCAGCCTCCGCTCTCAACTCGGCATTCTTCATTCTTCATTCTTCATTCTTCATTCACCCTCCCCAGTCCCCTAAAAATCAACACCTTAAACTTCCCTCTGAGAATTTTCTCGACAATCCGACGCAACTTTC
>JAGRPD010000319.1 GCA_020439875.1 Verrucomicrobiales bacterium | reverse complement strand
TGACAAACGTGGCTACGGGGCTGGCGGAATCGTCGTCTCAATCGTCGTCTATAATCTCTTGGGATCGAGTGGGACGATGATTGGGACGATGATTGTTGACGTGCTGAGGTGTGGGATCTCCATGCCGCTCGGGCGGCTAGATGCGGCTGCGGGGGGCGGGATCGGGGACCCACTCGCTGCAACAACCCTGGTGGGCTTGGCGGACGGTGGCGGCGAAGTCGGCGAGGTAGGCTCGCTCATATTTCATGGCGCGGGCTCCACTGGGGCGATCAGGGGCGTCGAGATCGGCTTCGGCGTGAATGGTGCCGGCGAGCAGATCGAACTCGATGACATCGCCATCACGCACGGCTCCGATGGGACCGCCGACGGCGGCCTCAGGGGAGCAATGCACGCCGATGGCTCCGTGGGAGACGCCGGAGACGCGGGTGTCGGAGAGCAGGGCGACGCGGCCATCCAGCTCGGGCACGGCGAGGGCGGCGGAGGCGATGAGGACCTCGGGCATGCCTGCGGCGACGGGGCCGAGCTGACGCAAGACGACGATGTGACCGGGGCGGATGCGACCCGCGCTGGCGGCATCTGACACGGCGCGTGCGTCGTCGAAGCAGATGGCTTCTCCCCGGAAGCGGGTGTCTTTCATGGAGGAGACTTTGAAGACGACGCCGTCGGGGGCGACGTTGCCAAAGCAGACCTGCATGTCGGCGAAGTCTTTGAAGGGTTGACCGAGGGGAGCGATGAGGTCTTGATTGGGCGCGACGTCGGGTGCGTGGGCGACGTTGGCGGCGAGGCTTTGACCGGAGACGGTGAGGCAATCGCCATCGAGCAGGCCGGCTTTGAGGAGATGGGCGAGCAGAACGCTGGTGCCGCCGATGCGGTGCAGGTCAGCCATGGTGCCTTTTCCACGGGGAGAAAAATTGCAATAGACGGGGGTGCGGCGGCAGATGGCTTGGACATCTCGCAGGGTGAAGTCCACACCCGCTTCGCGGGCGACGGCGAGGAGGTGGATCACGCCATTGGTGGAGCCGCCCATCGCTGCGATGGCGGTCATGGCATTGGTGAAGGCTGCGTGAGTGAGGATCTGGCGCGGGCGGAGGTCACGCTCCAACAGGTGGCGCATGGCGGCACCGACGCGGGCGCAGTCGCCGGCTTTGGCGTCATCGACGGCGGGGATGGAGGAGGTGTCGGGCAGGCTGAGTCCCATGGCTTCAAGGGCGATGCCCCAGGTGTTGAAGGAAGCCGCGATGCCGCATCCGCCGGGTCCTGGACAGGCGGAGCGGATGATGGCTTCCGACTCGGCTGCGGGTAGGGTGCCTTGATTGACCTGCGCCTGAGAGTCGTAAGCATCCAGAATGGTGACGGGTTTTCCGGCGTGACAGCCCGGCAGGATGCTGCCGCCGTTGACGATGAGTCCGGGGAAGTTGAGACGAGCGAGGGCCATGGCCATGGCGGGTCCGTTTTTGTCGCAATGATGCAGGCCGATGAGTCCGTCATAGGCATGCGCGCTGGTGACCATTTCTGCGCCATTGGCCATCAGATTGCGTGAGACGAGAGAGGCGGCACCGCCTTCGTGACCTTGAGTGATGTTGTCGCTGATGGGCGACACGCCGAAGGGGAAGCCGATGAGTCCTTGCTCCTTGCAGGAGGTCTGGATGGCGCGGGCGATTTCGTGGGCGTGGACGTTGCAGAGGTTGCCATCGAGGAGTGGTGTGGCGATGCCGATCTGCGCTTTATGAAAATCGTCCGGCTGAAAACCGAGGCCCCAAAAAAAGGCGTTGATGCCGCGTTGCCAGCCCTGGGTGAGGCGGCTGGAATTCCAGTTCAGGGCGGGGGTGGTGTCCGAGTCAGCAGGCATATCCCTGCTATAGCGAGCTGCAGCGGACCGTGCATCCCTTTTCGAGCTGGGCGAGAAGGAATCTGCGAGTCGAGACGGCGATGCATCGGGACACGCTGAGGGGCGATCCAGGTGAGATGCAAGGATCCTGGGCGCGGCAGGCGGTTAGACCTTCACCTCCCAGCCCGCGCGGTAGGCGGGGCGAGCCCAGAGCTTTTTGATGGCGGGTGTGGGATCGATGACGCTGCCGGTTTGGGGATCGCACCGGACCACGGAGTTTGTGCGGTAGGCGATGTTGCCCAGGTGGCAGAGCATGGTGCTCTTTTGGCCTTCGTCGATGGGGCTGTTGAGAGCGGCGGCGTTTCCGCGTACGACATCGATGAAGTTGCCGATGTGCGAGACATCGCCGGTGCCTTTGACGCTGGAGTCGGACTGGCGGATTTCTTTGCCCTTCGGGTCAAACACCGTCCAGGCATCTCGAGTGATGGCCAGGGTGCCGGCGTCGCCGTAGAAAACGACTTCACCGAGCGGTTTTTCAGCGGAGCGTGGTTGGCAACTGCTTTGCACCCACTCGGCACCCGCGTGGCCGAAGTCGTACACGGCGGTGCCGGTATCGGGCGTCTCCTGAGCGTCTTTGAAAAAGTAGCGCCCGCCGTTGTAGGTGACGCGGCTGGGGTAGTCTGCCTTCAGACCCCAGCGCAGGACGTCGAGGGTGT
>JAGRPD010000318.1 GCA_020439875.1 Verrucomicrobiales bacterium | reverse complement strand
CTCCCTCAAATGATAAGACCGTGGCCGGATGTCACCGTCCTGCGGCCGGAGCGCGCAGCTCCGCATCCAGCCGCAGCGTCTCATCAATGAACCGCTGCACCGTCGGGCCCGGTTTCGCAGGGTGAAACAGCCCAAAGGAAATCATCGGAAAATCCTCCAACGGCAGCAGCCGCACCCGCCGGGGTGGCTTCACCCCCGGCATCTCCAGACTCAGCCCGATGCCAAAGCCCTGCGCCGCGTAGCGTCCCACCAGATCCAGGCTCGCCAGCTCCGATGTCGGCAGCCACGCCACCTGCCGCCGCTCCAGCTCCGCGAGAAACAACGTCCGCAGACTATCCCGCCCCGCCAGCGTGATGAGCGGGATCGAGATCCGCTCCCCACTCTCCAGCAGCTCCGTCGCATCGCGGATCGCCAACCGCTCCGGCACCAGCAGGCACAGCCGCAACGGCGTCAGCGGCGTGAAGCTCAGCGTCCGCCGCACCGGAGCCACCTTCACCGCCAGTCCCACATCGATCTCCTGCTCCTCCAGCCCCTGCTCGATCTGCTCCTGCCGCGCCTCCCGCAGCGTGAATCGCATGTCTTTCCGCCACAGCCGCACCCGCGCCAAAATCGTCGGCAGATACTCCCGCTGCACCAGCTCCGGTGCCGCGATCCGCAGCAGGTCCAGACCCCGGTGGCAGAGCCGATCCTGCAAATCCGGTAGCCCCGAAAAAAACGGCTCCACAAAAGCAAACAGCGCCTCCCCCTCCGGCGTCAGTTGAAACGGCCGCCTCTGAAACAGCGTCACATTCAGCGCCGTCTCCAGCTGCAGCACCTGGGCACTGATCGCCGGCTGCTGGATGCCGTAAGGAATGTGCCGCGCCGCTGCCGTCACCCCGCGATGTTTGGCCACGTAGTAAAACAGCTCCAAATGGTGCAGATTCATGACGAGCCAGGGGGCGAAAAACAGAACCGCTCAAAAAACCAAACCTGGACGCTTCGGCACCGTCAGCAGCGCCTCCACATCGGGATCCACAATGTCCGTCCAGCGCAGCTCCGGCACCAGACCCAGCATTTGAGGCAGAGCCAGTGCCGACCGAGAAAACACCTCATCCAGCTCATCCAGCACCGCTGAAAAAGCCCCATCCCAGCGGCCCTCCGCCGCCGCCCGCTCCCCCGCCTGCAGCGCCGCCCGCAGCTCCTCCTCCGGCAGCCAAGGCTCCAACCCGTAACCCAGCATCAACCGCAGCGCCCCCGACTCCGGATCCAGCCACAGAATGAACCGCTGATTCTTCCCCCCCCGCTCCATCGGCCCACAGAGATTTCCGCGATTGAACAGCCAAAACAAGTAGGGCCGCGCATGCCGGGCCGCGTTCGCCGGACAAACCTCCAGCAACAGAGAAGGAGAGATCTCGGGAAACCGCGCCTGAAACGCCCCCAACCGCTCCTCCAATCGCCGCCGCTGCCCCCGGGTCAGGAGACGGCTCGCATCATGCACCCCCTCCTTCACCAGCCCCTGAGAGCCAAACACCGCATCCGCCCGCGCCAGACTGAACTGACACGCCGGACACACCTCCGAAGCCTCTGCGACGGCCTGCTGGCAAGACGGACAAAACACCCCTTACCCTACCTCCACCCAAGACTCCCGACAAGCGTCAGATCAATTTCCACTCGAAGCCCAGTCTCTCCCGAGCCGGCCATTCCCCCACCTCACCGCCAAACCCCACGCAGCTTCCGCGCTCGAGTAATCCGCATCTCACTCAAGTCCAGGAGATTTTGGACGAGGAGTGGGACGACGATTCGACTCGCCCCGTAGCCGCGTTGGTCAAAACGTGGCCGTTCAGCTCCCAGGCGCACCCCCACACCTCCGACTCCCATCGGCGGTTGCAGCCTCTTTTCGAAATGCCACAGAAGGTGCGGGTGCTTTGCCTCCGCCACATTGCCAAAAGTCTCCAGACCATGCCTTTGTCCTCAAAGTCAGTCTCTCCACCGTTGCTGAAGGTCCTCCAAAGAGACCCAATTTGAGGGATCCTTGTCGTCCAAAATCGTGGTCAATTCGGATCGAAGGACCTAATCATTGGCAACTTGAAGGGAAGCCAGAAAGGCCATCAGCGACTTGCGTTCTTGGTCCGTGAGAGCCGCAACCTCTTGTTTCAATTGTGCAAGCGACATGGGTCAAACGATGGACCCACATGGGAGACGTCAACCGGTGACGAATGATCCTCACCTGCCGTCCGGTGCCGTGAGTCGGCAAAGAGAAGTTTCCCAGCCTCACGCCCACAGGTTCCGATCCAGGGTGCGGTAGCTGATGGCTTCGAGGATGTCGTCGGGGTGGATGGAGTCGCTGCCGGCGAGGTCGGCCAAGGTGCGGGCGACTTTGAGGATGCGGTCGTGGGCGCGGGCGCTGAAGTTCATCTCCGTCATGGCGTGCTCCAGGTAGGCGGCCCCTTCGGCGTTGAGCTGGCAGTGCTGCTTGATGAGGCGCGGCGGCATCGCGCTGTTGGTGGGCACGGTGGGGAATTTTCGGAAGCGATCCGCCTGCAGCGCCCGCGCCTCGGCGACGCGGTGGGCCATGGCAGAGGAGGGCTCTCCCGCCTGCGCAGAGGCCAGTGCGGCGTAGTCCACCAGCGGCACCTCGACATGGAGATCGATCCGATCCAGCAACGGTCCGCTGATGCGTTGGCGGTACTTTTGGATCACCGTCGGACCACAGCGGCAATCCCGTTTCACATCGCCAAAATAGCCGCAGGGGCACGGGTTCATGGCGGCGA
>JAGRPD010000317.1 GCA_020439875.1 Verrucomicrobiales bacterium | reverse complement strand
CTGCAACACAGTTGACTTTGCGCGTTGTGCGGTTCGGGGCGACGGTTGATTCAGGCTGGCCGCGTTGCGGTCATGAAGCCGCGATCGGCTAGGGTGTCTTGATAGGGGCCGACTTCGAAGCCCAATTCCTCCAGAATCACGCCATACTCTCGTGGCGTGTAGCATTTTCCCTGAGTGATGTTCATCAACAGAGCAGAGTACTCGGCCACTGGCAGCGGTCCTGTCTTGTCGTCGCGGAGAAAGGCCTCGTGAATGACGAGCAAGCCCCCAGCGGGCAATGCTGCATGAGCCCGTTGCAACAGAGTCCGCACTTCCGGTAGATCCCAATCATGCAGCACGTTGGATAACAGTACGACATCGTGCCCATCCGGCCAGGTGTCCCGGAACATGTCTCCTGAGATGACCTCCACCCGATCAGCCAGTTCGTGGCCCTCAATGGCTCGGCGAGCGATCTCATCCACGGGCGGCTGCTCCAGCACCGAGGCGCGCAGCGCGGAGTGCGCAGCGACCAGGGTGGCGGCGTATATGCCCGAGCCGCCTCCGACGTCCAGCAACCGTCGTTTCCCGGCCAAAAGAGCAGCCGACTGCTGCGCCAATGCCTGGCCCAGCGCGAGCCCGCGACAATTCATCAACTGGGTGAAGTCCCGAGCAAAGTTCTCTTCCAACATCGAAGCATGCCAGTCGTCCCCCTCAGCGCGCGCTTGCCAATTGGCCGGTTTTCCCGTGCGCAGCACCCGGAGAAACCCCTGAGTCACCGGCGTGTCCTCAATCGGCTGATAGTAGGGAGCCATGCACCAGGGTGACGAAGCGACCAAATGTTCCCGAGCCAAAGGCGTGAGTTGGTGACGATCTTGATCATCCGTGGTGAGGAAGCCGTTGGCGCGACAGAGCGTCAACAACACATCCGCTGGCCTCGGTGCGAATTCAAAGGCCGCGATGAGATCCTGCGTGGTGGCTCCCTCATGCTCCGCGAGCCAAGTGAACAAATCCAAATGACGCAAAGCGACCGCGATGAGTTCCGCCGCATACTGGCGATCGCGATAGCGCAGAATCTGCGCAGGATCCGTCGTGGGAAGGCGGGAGAGGTCAGGATTCATAGTCCGTATTCATTCCCAGCCGGGCAACAAACGCAAGATTTCCCGCAACCCCGCCCCAAGGCACCGCGTTTCCACGTTTTCCATCCCCAGCCCCTTCCAGCCGCCATGAGAACCCTCCTGCTCAGCCTCGCTCTCCTCCCCTCCATGGTCCTCGCGGATGAGGCCGGTCTGCTCATTCTCTTTGGAGCCAAAGACACCCAACCCACCGCCTGGGATGGACGCATCGAGCTCTCCGAGGGCAAGGTCGGCGAGATCAGCGGCTGGCGTTTTGGAAAAGGCGACACGGTGCAGCCCAAACGCAACGGCTGGCTCGTCTCCACCCATCGGAAAGTCGTGCGTCAGCGCAGCAACAACGCCCGCAAGCTGGGCATGGCCAAACGGCAAGTGCAGGGCCCCATGGATGACAACGGCGTCATCGTTCGCCTGCAAAATGTCACTGAAGCCACGCAAATCCAAGTCACCACCAAACAGGGAAACTTTTCGTTTTCACTCGACCAAATCCCTTATGGCACCGCGCTTCCCTTGCTGGATGGAGGAGTCGTCGTCCAACGCACCGCCGCCGGACGCGCCCTCACCACCAGCCGTTCCGATGATGACTTCCCCTGCCTTGCGGGTGATCCCTCTCGCGTCTTTGTCACCTGGCAAAGCTTCACTCCAGGCTTGGATCGCGATGAGCGCGCTCAACCTCTCACCGAAGCACCCGCCGATTTTTCATTCCTCGCCAAACCCACCGGCGGCGACCAGCTCTGGGTCTCGCGTCGTCAGGGGCGAGGAGAGTGGGACGAACCCGTGGCCGTCACGGAGACGGGCCGCGACCTTTTCCGCTCCAGCGTCACACCGGATGGCCAGGGCGGAGCTTGGGTCGTTTGGTCGGAGCAGGAAAAGGGCAATTTTGACGTCTTCGCTCGTCATTGGGACAAAGCCGGTCAACTCGGCGAACGCATCGCGCTGACCTCCGACGGCGGCAACGACCTCGCCCCGGTCGCTGCGACAGATGCAAAAGGGCAGGTCTGGGTCGCCTGGATGGGGGCTCGCGAGGGGCGTTTTGTCATCCTCACCCGCACTCTGAAAGGCGGCACGTGGAGCCCCGAATTCCCGGCCTCAGAGCACGCCGCCAACAGCTGGAATCCCGTCATCGCCGCCAACCCCCTGGGTGGAATCGCCGTTGCCTGGGACACCTATGACAAAGGCGATTACGACATTTGGATGCGTACCTGGGATGCGGAGGGAAAAGCCGCTGCGCCTCAACCCGTCGCCAACAGCTACCTCTATGAGACCCGAGCCACCCTCACCTACGACGCCACTGGAGCCCTCTGGTTGGCCTGGGAAAAAAGCGGCCCGGTCTGGGGCAAAGACTGGGGAGCCTACGATGGCGCGGACGGCATCGGCCTTTATCGAGATCGCCAAATCGTCGTGCGTGTTTGGAAAGACGGCAGCTGGATGCAACCCGAGGGCGACATCGGGGCAGCACTGCCCGGGCGCATGGCATTTGATGCCTCACGATTGGGTCGCATAAACGCCCCTGACACCTCCGTCTCCTACGATCCCGAAAGCGGAGCCTACCTCGACCCCGCTCAGCGCAAAGGCCAGCCGGGCAAGCACGCCGAAGCCGCCAACTGGGGTGTTTTTAACAATCTGGGCCGTATCATGGCTGGCACCGACGGACGCATCTGGTGCCTCGTCCGCGCCAAGCAAGATCAATCCCGCGGCCCGGTTGGCTCCACCTGGGTCAGCGCTGCGGCCTACCTGGAGGGCGACCACTGGGTCGGCCCCATCCTCGTCCCGCACAGCGAAAACTTGATTTACAACCTCCCCGCCCTGCTCCCGGGAAAATTCGGCCTCCTCGTCGCCCACGCCACCGACCACCGCATGGACCGCATGGCCGAGTTCAATGAAGCCCGGCTTTCTGGAGCACCGGGAGCCACGCTCAATGCCACCAAGGACCCGTTTGACAACGACATCTACGTCTCCCGCATCACCCACCCCGCCACTCCAGCCCAACCCATCGCCCTCGCACCAGCCACCGAGGTCCCGCTCGACAACCCTCCTCCCAGCCGCCGCACCATCGCTGAGCGCGAAGAAGTGACTCGCATCCGCGACTACCGCACCGAGCCCGTCGGCGGCAGCCCGTTGCGGATTGTGCGCGGAGAATTTCACCGTCACACCGAAATCAGCATGGATGGAGGAGGCGACGGACCTCTGGAAGATATGTGGCGCTACGCCGCCGATGCCGCCGCCATGGACTGGCTCGGAAATGGCGACCACGATCACGGCAATGGGCGCGAATACCCCTGGTGGCTCACTCAAAAAACCACGGATGCCTACCACATTCCCGGCAGCTTCACCCCCATGTTCTCCTACGAGCGCAGTGTCAGCTACCCCGAAGGCCACCGCAACGTCGTCTTCGCCCAGCGTGGCGTCCGCACCCTGCCCCGCCTGCCGATCAGTGACCCCAAAGTTTTCGCCCCCGCACCGGACACCGAGATGCTTTATCGCTACCTCCACCATTTCGGCGGCGTTTGCGCCTCCCACACCAGCGTCGGTACTATGGGTACGGACTGGCGCAACAGCGACCCCGAAGTCGAACCCATGGTCGAGGTCTATCAGGGTGCGCGGCAGAATTACGAGTACCCCGGTTGCCCGCGCTGCCCCACCAAGGAAGACGCCATCGGAGGTTGGGAACCCGCCGGCTTCATTTGCAACGCCTTCGAGAAAGGCATCAAATTTTCCTTCCAAAGCAGCAGCGACCACGGCTCCACCCACATCAGCTACGCCATGATCTTCGTCGAGGATTTCAGCCGAGAAGGCATCCTCAAAGCCATGAAACTCCGCCGCACCTATGGAGCGACGGACAACATCATCGCCGACACGCGCTGCCAGGGAGCGGACGGCACGAATCATATGATGGGGGAAGCATTCACCACCCAGGGCGCACCCGCCATCCACATCAAACTCACCGGCACCGCGCCATTCAAGCGCATCGTCATCATCAAAGACAACGTCGAAGTCCACACCACCGAACCCGGAACCGCCGAGGTGGACTTCACCTGGACCGACCCCACTCCCAACCCCGGCAAAGAGAGCTACTACTACGTCCGCGGAGAGCAAACCAACGACGAACTCGTCTGGGCCTCTCCCATGTGGATCACCGTCCAGTGACCGCTCCGCGCCTCGCCTCGCTCTTCCTTCTCGGGCTCTTATTTTGCATCCGCCCGGCGCAGGTCGCTGCCCATCCGGCAGACGTCACCCACCTCCGCGTCCTGGTGGAGCCACATCGTGTCGAGGTCAGGCTCACCTTCAATCTCCTCACCCTCACTCGCTTCATCCCCATCGATGCCGACGCCAGCGGCACCATCACGGCGGAGGAAATCCTCGCCGCACGCGATGCGATCGGCACCTGGCTCGACAGTGCCGTGCCCTTCAGCATCAACGGTCGGGAAGACCTCTCGCTCGACCCCATCGCATCCATCCGCCCCGTCTGGGCTGTCGCCAAAGCCCCCGACATCGCCGCCGAAGACTACGCCCAACGCTGGGTCGATGTCGTCGCCTCCTGGACCAGCCCCAGCCTCGTCAAGGACGTCTGGATCGGATTCGAAATTTTCGAAACCACCGGCTATCAGCACACCGTGCAAGGTTGGTTCGAGACCGCCCAAGATCGCCTCGAAGTCCCCTTCACCGTCAGCGAACCCGAATTTCTCTTCGACACCGCCTTCCCGGCAGACCCCGCCCCCGAGCCCCCACCTGCCGTACCGCCTCCCCCTCCAAGGGAATCAACTCGCTGGAGCATCGGTAGCCTCGCCCTCGCCGGCCTCCTCGTGCTCGCCCTTGTCGGTCTAGCCAGAAAGCGGCAGCGAAAACGGAACTGAGAAGGCGAG